>JADLFL010000047.1 GCA_020845575.1 Acidobacteriota bacterium
ATCAGCGTGCATCGCCGTGTCGATCGGCACGCTGGCGTGGCCGACGTTACTGATTCTTCCCACAACGGTGGGACACGATGGCGGGGTGACGATGGCAGCCGTCGCCGGCAGTGGCTTCGTCATCCTGAGCCTTACCGCGCTCCAGGGGCTCTTTCGATCTATCGCGCCGATTCGGCGGCAGAGCGAATGGTCAGCACAGGTACAGCCGTGGCTTCTAGGCGGCGTCATCTGCGTTCTCCCCTTCGCTTTGCGCGCCTCCGCGCTGTGGACCGTCATTGGTGATCCGCCGGCGTGGGTCCGCGCCCTCCCGCCGGTCTGGTTCTGGGCACTGGGCTCATGGGCCCAGGGCGACCGAACACCCGAGATCACCCAGCTGGCGGGCATCGCCGTAAGCGGCCTTGGCGGCGCACTGGTGACGACGATGCTCGGAGGTCTTGTCGCCTATCGTCGGCTCGATCCCGGCGTCTCCGGTCATCGCGCGGGATGGCGGAGAATCAACCGACCAGTCGACATCGGCGGCGAAGGACCAGCAGCTGCCGTTCGAACGTTCGTGCGCCTCACCCTCGCGCGCAGCACGCTGCATCAGTTCGTGTTTCGCGTCGGGATTGCCGTGGGGATGGCGCTCGCGGCGAATGGCATCCTGGGGTCTCACGGGCTCCGCGAGCGGTGGATCGTGCGAGCCGCGCTGGACGTTCCCTTCAGCCTCATGGCTGGCGCGCTCGTCGGCCTTCGGCTTGCCTTCTTACTTCCGGCTCATCACCGGGCAGGGTGGATCTTCCGACTCACCGAGCGCGCGGAGGACAGACCGTCGCAGTTGGACGCTGTTCGGCGCATTCTCTTTGAGCGAGGAATGGTCCTTCCCATTACGCTCGCCCTGCCGGTCGTACTCGGGTACTTCGACCTATCGCACGTGCCTTCGCTAGGGACGATCATCGTCGCGGTCGGCTGGGCAGCCGTGGAAGTGGCGACGCTTGATTGGCGTCGAATTCCCTTCACGTGCACCTTCCTGTTCGGAAAGCGGCCGCCAGCGCTGACCGTCTGTGCGGCCGTATTGGTCTTCGGATGGGGCGTGTTCGCCGCGACGACGCTCGCAGTGATGACTCTCCAAGGGGCTCTGGGATGGGCAGCGGCTATGACCGTGACCGCCGGCACGGCCTGGCTGGTGCGCAAGCAGCGGCTCGAGTCCTGGGGCAGTGCTCCGTTCGAGTTCGAAGATGAGGTTCCACGCGAGTCGGACTGGCTGCACCTGGCGGAGCTACGGCTGCCGCAGTGAGGGCTATCGAGCACCTCTGGCAGGATGTGTACAGCGCGACGCGTCCATTCTGGCGCAGGCCAGTCACGCTGTGGACGGTCATCGTCCTTCTCTCCGGGGCAATAGGCGTGGCGACGGCATTGTTGTCCGTTGGCAATGCGATTCTCGCATCAACACTGGCAGCCCTCGTCGCGGTGTTGCGTCTGTCACCGGCCACAGCCTTGAGTGAAACGAACTAGTCCTCGACGCGGTACGCGATCCCCAAGTCGTCGGCGATCGTCGCCAATGGCCCGTCGACGGTCCAGAGTCGAACTCCACCGACCAGCGCCGACGCCAGCAGGTGCGCGTCGATCCAGCCGATGCCGCGCCCGTGGATCTTGCGCGCGCGGACGAACGCCACGACCTCGCTGTGCGGCACGAGCGGGATCTGCTCGATCCGGTCGTAGCTGCTCAGCAGCTTCTGTCGGCCGCCCCGGTCGCCCACGAGCAGTTCCCCGTACACGAAGTCGTGGCCAGCCACGGCGTCGTCGGCCAGCAATCTGTCCAGTTCTGCCGCAAACGGTGCCCGGTTCGAGAGGAACCGGATCCAGACGGACGTGTCGACGAGGACGCTCATGCCGCCGAGCGCCTGGTCGAGGCGCGACGCGCACGCCGCCGCGGCGTATCGGTCGCACCTGGCTCCGAACCGCGCAACGTTCGCAGCCGCTCGTAGGCCGCGCGGCGCACCAGAGCCTCCAAGCCGAGCCGCACCGTCTCGGTGTCGGTCTTCGCCCCAGCCGCCGCCCTGGCGTCACGGAGGAGGCGTTCGTCGATGTGAAGGGTCTTCTTCATACAGACGAACCTACCATATAAGTATGGCAGCCACGAGCTGGGATGGGTCCGCCTCGGCGCGGCTCATCGGCAAATGAGGAAAGACGCGCTCCTGGGCCAGAGTCCCTGGCTACGGCAAGGTCTCCCTGGCTGCCGCCGATTGCGAAGAGCGCAGGAGAAGCCCCGCCCTGGCGAGCGATTCGACATCGTCGAAGAACGCTCGACGCCGCTTCGCCAGTCCAGGCAGCGCGCTTCTGATCTGCGCCGCGATCGCCTCGCGGTTTCGCGCGGTCGACCGGTACACGCAGTCGAAGTCGGCGACGGCCGTCTGCGACTCGAGGTCGACGCTGCAGTGAGCCATGCCGACCAGCGCCAGCGCGCCCTCGTTCTTCTGCCTGTAGTACGTGCCGCGCGTCAGGCTGACGGCCGGCACCGCCTCACCGAGCGCGAAGATGATCGGGTGGTGCTTCATCGACACACACACGTGCGCCCGGGCGATGAGGCCCCGGATCACGTCCACGTGCTCGTCGACACGCAGCATGCGGAACCATCCGTCGGCGCCCATCGCTTCGAGCGCCAGCAGCGCGTCGCGGTCCGACTGCAGCATCGGAATGCCAATGACCGCCGGCACGCCGCAGGCGCGCAGGCGACCGAGCATGGCTTGAAGCGTCTCCAGCAGGCGTGCCCGCTCCGTTGCGTCGACGCCCCAGAAGTGCGCGTTCAGCACGACGTAGCGCGTCCTCAGGACGTCGGGATCGATTCCGGACGCGTCGAGCGCCGCTCGAAGGGCGTCCTCCGCGATGTCGGCCTTCATGAACAGCGCGTCGTCGCACGTGGACAGCGTGCGCGGCCGACGCAAAGACAGGGCGGCAACCGCCACGGCCGATCCATCGGCATCGCGGGTCGCGATCAGATCCGCGCAGCCGAGCCCCTTCGCGGCAAGGCGGCGCGTGAACCGGCTGTTCCAGACACCAATGGTCTGGCCGGAGAGAGCGACAGGGACACCCAGTACTGACGCAATGCGCATCAGGAACATGCCGTCCCACAGGCGCGACAGCGTGGAGCCGGTCAGGTAGCCACCGCCGACGAACAGCACCAGCCGCGCGGTCGACAACTCGTGCAGCAGTGCCATCCGTCGAGGCCGCACGAGCGCGAACGGCACGTTCGCGCGAACCAGCCATGCGTGCAGCAGCAACCACCAGGAGCGCAGCAGGAAGCGAAGTCTGGCGGCGGAGGTCGACAGGGCGTATAGCTGCGACGTGCCGAGATCGTAGAACGCCACGCGAGGCGCCGGCGAGACCTGGCAGCGCCCGTGCTCCCGATGCGTGCGAAGCGGCGTCGGCGTCAGCACCTCGATGATGAAGTCGGGGCAGCGTCGCCGCATCTCCTCCAGGACGCAGCGCAATTGCGCCTCGTCGCCGATGTTGCCGGCCCCATAACCGCCCACGAGCAGGATCTTCTGCTCGCGCGGGCGCTCCGCCCGCACCGCAGATCGGCGCACCGACCAGCGGCGCCAGGGAGCGGGCCTCGCTGCCTCCAGGATCGGCGCGACGGCCACGATCGCTGAACCTGGTGGCAGCCGCATCGACGCGAGCTGCTCGTGAATCTGCTGTTCGTACATGCTCGCGATCAGCACGAGAACAGGGCCCTGAGTCTCGCGCGCGAGCGCGGATGGCGCCTCCACCCGGGTCTCGCCGAAGCGTACGCCCTGCCGCCGCGGATCGCTGTCGACGAAGTATGTGACGCGCCCCGGCAGCGCGTCGGCGACCAGCGCGGCAAGGCTCCCCGTTCCCCAGCAGACGACCGTCGCGGTGTCGATCCCGTTCAGCGCGCGCCTGAGACCACGCCTGAATCGCCGGCGCACCGCAACTGGCGCGAGGCTCCGGACAGGCCGCATGGCCTGAGTATCCGGAACGGTGACGAGAGCAGCCGGAGACATCAGTCGAGCGCCTCGCGGCGGCTCAGGCCCGTCAGCGACGCGAACCGGCGTCTTCCGAGCGAGCGGAGGATCAACGACGCGAGCCCATCGGCCGTCTTCTCGATGCAGGAGAGCCGATCGAAGATGTAGAAGAAGGACGAGAGACGAGCAGGATCGGCGCGCCGGCCAGATGGAGACAGGGCGGTCA
>JADLFL010000048.1 GCA_020845575.1 Acidobacteriota bacterium
ACTGGTGCGGGCACTCGAAGTGTGGCTGCTGACGGGGCAGACGCTGTCGACACACTTTGCCGGCACGCGCTCGCCGCTGCCAGAGTACGACGTGTGTGCGATCGGGCTCAGGCTGCCATCGGCCGACATCGCCGCACGCGTGACGCGGCGCGTGGAGGCTCAATGGACCCGCGGCGTGGTTGACGAGGTTCACGCCAATCTCGCGGCTGGCATTCCGCGTGCGGCCAATCCGTTCGGCGGCCTCGTGTACCGCCAGATCCTGGAGATGCTCGACGGCGTGCGCGACGAGGCCGAGACGCGCGCGTTGATCGTGCGCGAGAACAAGCACTACGCGCGGCGACAGCTGATCTGGTTCCGGAAGGAAGCGAGAGTGATATGGTTGGACGGTGCCGGTGAGCGCGACGAGACCTTCGCGGCGGCTGGCGCCCTGCTCGAAGCCTACGGAGTCCGTCGCTGATGCCCAGTCACAGAGAATCCAAGTCGTCAGCGCCGCCCAACATCCAGGACGTCTTCCTCAACTCCGCGCGCCGTGAGCGGCTCGTGGTGCAGATCCGGTTGATGGACGGGCAGGTCCTGGAAGGCCGCATCAAGAACTTCGATCGCTTCGCGCTCGTGATCGACCATGAGGGCGCCGACCACATGGTGTTCAAGCACGCCATCGCGACGATCCGTTCCAATCGATCGGTCCAGAACTACTTCTCCTCGTCAGCGCACGAAGGATAAGCGCCGGCCATGCCCGCCCGCTTCGAGCGGATCATCGCCATCGTGCTCGACAGCGTCGGCATCGGCGAACTGCCCGACGCCGGCCGGTACGGCGACGAGGGCAGCGACACGCTCGGCAACATCGCGCGTCGCGTCCCGCTGCACCTGCCCACGCTGTGCCACCTCGGCCTGGACCGTCTCGTGCCCGCGCTCGGTGTGCCGCACGGCGACGCCGCGGGTGCGTGGGGACGCATGGCCGAAGCCTCCGCAGGTAAGGATTCGGTGACGGGACACTGGGAGATGGCCGGCGTCGTGCTCGACGCGCCGTTCCCGACGTTCCCCGATGGATTCCCCTCCCACGTGATCGGGGCGTTCGAGCGCGGTATCGGTCGCGCGTCGATCGGCAATGTCGTGGCGTCGGGTACGGAGGTGATCGAGCGCTTCGGAGTCGAGCACCTGCGAACGGGTGCGCCCATCGTGTACACGTCGGCAGACAGCGTCTTCCAGATCGCGGCGCACGAGGACGTGGTGCCCGTCGAGCAGTTGTATCGCTTCTGCGAGGTGGCGTTCGAGATCGTGAGCGAGGGCATGGGCGTCGGGCGCGTGATCGCGCGTCCGTTCGTGGGGGAGCCGGGGGCGTTCACGCGCACCAGCCGTCGTCACGACTACGCGCTGGAGCCGCCGCATGAAACGGTGCTGGACCACCTGGTCGACGGCGGGCATTCCGTCGTGGCCGTCGGCAAGATCCGCGACCTCTTCGCGGGACGCGGCGTGACGCGACATCTGCCCACGGTGTCCGACGATGACGGGATGGACCGGATCGACGAAGCGATGCGCGACGTGCCGCGTGGCCTCATCTGGGCCAACCTCGTCGACTTCGACGCCGTGTACGGTCACCGGAACAACGTCGACGGCTACGCGCGCAACCTGGAGCGCTTCGACGCACGGCTCGCGGATCTGCTGCCGCATCTGCACGAACGCGACCTCCTGATCGTGACGGCCGACCACGGCAACGACCCGACCACACCGAGCACCGACCATTCGCGTGAGTACGTCCCTCTGCTCGCCACGGGGACGCAGGTGACCGCCGGTGTCAGTCTGGGCACGCGGCAGACGTTTGCCGATCTGGGGCAGACCATCGCCGCCAATTTCGGCGTCGCGCCGCTCCGGTCCGGGACGAGCTTCCTCGAATCCCTGTTCGGTCAGCCGGCCGACGCACGGTTCTGATGCACACCATCCGCCAGCAACTCGAAACGCGCGAACACGCGATGCTCGCGCCGCAGGCCACGTTCAGCGATGCCTCGAAGGGGCGTGCCCGGCCCGAGCCCGACGACCCCATCCGGCCCGCCTTCCAGCGCGACCGCGATCGCGTCGTGCACTCGAAGGCGTTCCGGCGCCTCAAGCACAAGACGCAGGTCTTCTTCTCGCCGGCCGGCGACCACTACCGCACCCGGCTCACGCACACGCTCGAGGTGTCGCAGCTCGCGCGCACGCTCGCCAAGGTGCTGCGCCTGCACGAAGAGCTCACCGAGGCGATCGCGCTTGCGCACGACCTCGGGCATACGCCGTTCGGGCACGCCGGCGAACGCGTGCTCGACAGGCTCGTGCCGGGCGGGTTCTCGCACGCCGATCAGAGCCTCCGCATCGTCGAGGTGCTGGAACACGACGGCGCGGGACTCAACCTGACCTTCGAGGTCAGGCAGGGGATTTCCACGCATTCGAAGGGCAAGCACGGGATGCCGATCAACGTGCCGGCCGCCGAACGCGCGGCCACGCTCGAAGCCCAGATCGCGCGGGTGGCCGACATCATCGCGTACGTGAACCACGACATCGACGATGCGGTGCGGGCCGGCGTGCTGGACCCGGCGGACCTGCCTGCCGGCCCGGTCGAGGTGCTGGGCCGGACCTCCTCGGCTCGCATCGGCGCGATGGTGACCGACGTGGTGGAGCAGAGCCTGGCCTGCGGCCTCGACTCGCTCCGCATGAGCGAACCGGTCCTGCAGGCGCTGCTGGACCTGCGGGCCTTCATGTTCGAGCACGTGTACGAGAACGACGTCGCCACGGCCGAGTTCGCCAAGGCGACGGGGATCCTGGGCGGTTTGTGGGAAAAGGTGCGGCTGGACCCGGCACGGTGGCTCGACGCCGCGACCATCGACAGGGAGGGGCTGGACGCCGCGGCCCGCGACTTCCTGGCCGGGATGACCGACAGGTACGCCATCCGATTGTTCGAGGCGCTCTTCATCCCTCGACCGTGGATCGAGGTCTCGAACCGGTAAGATCTGCTATCCTTGCGTGTTGGCGCGGGTCCAGTGGCCTGCGCTGTGCACGTCTGCCATGGTCATCGACATCACGACTCTGCCTGTCGGGCGCGTTCCCGTGGCGGCGGACATTCCGCCTGAAGCGCTCGACGTGCCGGCCGAGGACTTCGTGATCAAGGTTCCGGTGCACGTGATGGGCGAACTGGAACGGGGTGCCGGGGCGTCGGTCCATCTGCGTGGGCGCGTGCAGGCGCAGCTGGCCTTGCCCTGCGCCCGTTGTGCCGAGCCGTTCGATTTCGCCGTCGACGCGCCCGTGGACCTGCGGTTCGTCCCTGTCGTCGAAGACGCCGCGCCGAGCCGTCCGCAGCCCGCTGGCCGACCCGTGGCCGCCGCGCGCGGGACGTCGGCATCGACGGTGACCAGGATCTCGCTCGACGATGAGGACGAGGGCGGGTACGAGATGCAGGCCGATGACCCGTCGATCGTGTCGATCGACGAGCCGCGGATCGACCTGGCGCCTGTGGCGCGAGAGCAGTGTTATCTGGCCATGCCGATGAAGCCGCTGTGCCGGCCGGATTGCCAGGGGCTGTGTCCGCAGTGCGGGATCAACCGCAACGTGGGCATGTGCACGTGTGAGACGCAGTGGAAGGATCCGCGATTGGCGGGTCTCGAGTCCCTGCTGAAGGACGCGGACGGAGCAGCGCCGCGCGAGTAACCAGTCATGCCGAATCCCAAGCGACGCCATTCGAAGAGCCGTACGTCCAAGCGCCGTACGCACGACGCCCTCACGGCCGTGGCCCTCGGGCCCTGCCCGCAGTGCAACGAGCTGAAGCCGCCCCACGTGGTGTGCACGCACTGCGGCTACTACCGTGGCCGTCAGGTGCGCGCGGCCGGCGAGGACGCCTGAGTCCACGCGGGGCGATGCCCGAGGGGGCCCACCCACACGCCGGGCACCATGGCAGAGGCGCATGACGCGCATCGCCGTTGATGCCATGGGGGGCGATGCCGCCCCTCGCAACGTCGTGCATGGCGCCGTGATGGCTGCCAGCGAGGACGGCCTGTCGCTGACGCTCGTAGGGGCGCAGGCGATCCTCGAGGACGAGCTCTCCCGATTCCCGGAAGTCGATAGTCTCTCGATCCGCCTCATCGATGCTCCCGACGTCGTGGCCATGAGCGAGTCAGCGCTCGCCGCCCGTCGCCGGACGAGGGCGTCGGTGCGCGTGGCGGCTGATGCCGTGGCGACCGGCGAGGCCGCGGCGCTGTTCACCGCGGGCCACTCTGGTGCGGCGGTCTTTGCCGCTCGCGAGGCATTCGGGTTGCTGCCGGGTATCGACAGGCCCGCCATCGCAGCCACGATCCCGACGCGTGAGGGCGTGGCGATCCTGGTCGATGCGGGCGCGACAGTCACGTGCCGGCCAGAACACCTGGTGGAGTTCGCCCGCCTCGGATCCGCGTACGCGTCGGCGGTGCTGGGTGTGGAGCGTCCGCGCGTCGGGTTGCTGTCCAACGGCGAAGAGCCGCGCAAGGGCACCAGTCTGATACGCGGCGCGCACGTGAGGCTGGCGGGGGCGGCCCTGGAGTTTGTCGGGAATCTCGACGCATCGGAAGTCTTCACGGGAGCGGCCGACGTGATCGTGTGCGATGGCTTCACGGGCAACGTGGTGCTCAAGACCAGCGAGGGGCTGGTCGAGGCGATCGACGAGTTGATGGCCGATGAACTGACGCGATCGGTCACCGCGCAGGTCGGTGCCGTGCTCACGCGCGGGGCCCTGCGTCGGTTCCGGGCGCGCCTGGACTACGCCGAGTACGGTGGCGCCCCGTTGCGCGGCGTGCGCCATGTGTGTGTGATCGGTCACGGGCGGTCGACGCCGAAAGCGATTGCGGCCGGCGTGCGACTCACGGCGCGCTTTGCTCGCGACACGCTCGTGGCACGGCTCGAGAACGGACTGCTGGAGACGATGACCCCGCCGACCGCGGCTCAGACTGGACACGGCCAATGATTGCGTTCCTCTTTCCCGGACAGGGTTCGCAGAGCGTCGGCATGGGCCGCGCGCTCGCCGAGGCGTTCCCGGAAGCGCGCGACGCGTTTGCCGAAGCCGACGCGGCCCTCGGCCGCTCGCTGAGTGGCCTCTGCTTCGACGGTCCCGAAGATCAGCTCACTCTCACCGAGCACACGCAGCCGGCCATCCTCGCCACGAGCATCGCGGCGTATCGCGTGCTGGCCGCGCGCGGGTTCGCCCCGTCGTGGACGGCGGGCCATTCCCTCGGTGAGTACTCGGCGCACGTCGCGGCCGGCACGTTCGGGTTCGCCGACGCGCTGCGCATCGTGTCGCATCGCGGCAGGTACATGCAGGAGGCGGTGCCCGTGGGCACCGGTGCGATGGCGGCCGTCCTCGGCCTCGACGCGGCGACCGTTCAGGCGGCGTGCGACGCGGCAGCACAGGGTGAGGTCGTGAGTCCGGCCAACCTCAACGCGCCGGGGCAGGTGGTGATTGCGGGCGCAACGGCGGCCGTCGAACGGGCGGGGACCGAAGCCCGGGCCCGTGGCGCCAAACGCGTCATCGGTCTGAACGTGAGCGCCCCCTTCCATTGCGCGCTGATGGCACCGGCGCAGGCCCGCCTCGAACCCGAGTTGCGAGCCCTTGCCGTGCAGGCGCCGCGCGTGCCCGTGGTGGCCAACGTGGACGCCCAGCCGAAACGGGACGCGGTGTCGGCCATCGACGCGCTGGTGGCGCAGGTCTCCGGCGCGGTGCGCTGGGAGGACGTCATCGGGTATCTTGTGTCGGCCGGTGTGCGCGACTAGGTTGAGGTGGGCCCGGGGACGGTGCTCGCCGGACTGGTGCGCAAGATCGACCGCGAGGCTCGCGTGGCGAGCTTCGGCGCTCCTGAACAACTCGCAGGCGTGGAGGCGCTCTTCGCAGCATCGTGACGCTCGATCTCTCAGGCAAGGTAGCCATCGTCACCGGCGCGTCCCGCGGCATCGGCCGCCAGACGGCGCTGACGCTCGCGGGTGCGGGCGCGACTGTCGTGCTGACGTCGCGCGGCGACGCGGCCGAGGCCGTGGCCGCGGAGGTGTCGGCGGCCGGCGGTGAGGCTCTGGCGATCGCGGCTGACGTGGCCGACGCCGGCGCGGTGCAACGCGTGATCGAGACGACGGTCGAGCGGTTCGGACGGATCGACGTGCTCGTGAACAACGCGGGCATCACGCGCGATCAACTGCTGCTGCGCATGAAGCGCGACGACTGGGATGCCGTCATCGCCACGAACCTGACGGGCACGTTTCTCTGCACGCAGGCGGTGCTCAAGACGATGCTCAGGCAGCGGGGCGGACGGATCATCAGCATCAGCTCGGTGGTGGGCCAGAGCGGCAATCCCGGGCAGACCAATTACGCGGCGACCAAGGCCGGCATCATCGGCTTCTCGAAGGCGCTCGCACGCGAAGTCGCCTCGCGGTCCATCACGGTGAACGTGGTGGCCCCGGGGCTCATCGATACGGACATGACGCGGGACATCAGCTCGGACGCGCAGGCCACCTGGGCGTCGGCGATCCCGCTCGGTCGGTTGGGCACGCCGGAGGATGTAGCCGCGGCGGTGTGCTTCCTCGCATCAGATGCGGCTGGGTACATCACCGGGCAGGTGCTCGCCGTCAACGGCGGCATGTACGCCTGAGCAGGAGGAGTGTCAGATGTCGTCTGTGGCAGACAAGGTCAAGAGCATCATCGTGGAGCAGTTGGGAGTGGACGAGGAAGAGGTCACGCCTGACGCGTCCTTTGTCGACGATCTCGGCGCCGACTCGCTGGACGTGGTGGAACTCGTGATGGCGTTCGAGGAGGAGTTCGGGGTAGAGATTCCCGACGACGACGCCGAGAAGATCACGCGCGTGCGCGAGGCCATCGCGTACATCGAGCAGCACGGCAAGGCCAAGAAGTAGGCACGGCCACACGGTACGGAAACCGGGGACGGAGGGGGAGTGTCCAGGCGAGTCGTCGTGTCGGGGGTCGGGCTGGTGTCGTCCATCGGGTTGGGCACTGCCGCCAACTGGGACGCGTTGTGCGCGGCCCGTTCGGGCATCGGGCCCATCACGCACTTCGATGCCGGTGCGTTCTCGACGCGGATTGCCGGCGAGGTCCGGGGGTTCGATCCCCTGGCCTACGTGGAGAAGAAGGAGGTCAAGAAGATCGACCCCTTCATCCAGTACGCCATCGCGGCCAGCCAGTACGCCGTCGACGACGCGGCGCTCGTGGTGACGCCGGAGAACTCGTTCGACATCGGCGTGTACATCGCGTCGGGCATCGGTGGGTTCGGTACGATCGAGCGCGAGCACGAGGCGTACCTGAACGGCGGCCCGCGCAAGATCTCGCCCTTCTTCATCCCGTCGGCGATCATCAACCTGGCATCGGGCCAGGTGTCGATCCGTTTCGGGGCCCGCGGCCCCAACCAGTCCTCGTGTACGGCGTGCTCGGCGTCGGCGCACGCCATCGGCGATTCGTACGAGATCATCAAGCGCGGCGACGCCGACGTGATGATCACCGGCGGCGCCGAAGCGGCGGTGACGCCGATGAGCGTCGGCGGGTTCGGGTCGATGCGCGCGCTGTCCACGCGCAACGACGAGCCGTCGCGCGCGTGCCGTCCTTTCGATCGCGATCGTGACGGCTTCATCATCGGCGAAGGCTCCGGCATCGTCATCCTCGAGGAGCTGGAGCGCGCGAAGGCGCGCGGCGCCACGATCTACGCGGAAGTCGTCGGTTACGGATCGACGGGCGACGCGTTCCACATGACCAACCAGCCCGATGGCGGCGAGGGTGCGGTCCGGGCGATGCGCATGGCGCTGCGCAAGGCCGGCGTCGAGCCGTCGGTGGTGGACTACATCAACGCCCACGGCACCTCGACGCCCGTGAACGACCCGACAGAATCGCAGGCGATCCGGACGACGTTCGGCGAGCACGCGTACAGGCTGGCCGTGTCGTCGACCAAGTCGATGACGGGGCATCTGCTCGGTGCGGCGGGGGGCCTCGAAGCGGGCATCACCGCGCTGGCGCTCCGGCATCAGGTGATGCCGCCGACCATCAACCTCGACAACCCGGACGACGGCTGCGACCTGGACTACGTGCCCCACACGGCGCGCCCGGCCCGGATTCGCTACGCCCTGTCGAACTCGTTCGGCTTCGGCGGCACCAACGCCAGCCTGCTCTTCAAGGCGTACGAAGAGTAGGGACAGAACATGGGGCTCCGAGCCCCGAGCCGCAAGTCTGAACCATGAAGATCGCCGTCTGTATCAAGCAGGTCGTCACGCGCGACTGGCAGGTGCGTCCCGATGAGGCGCGCACCTGGATTCGCGACGCCGACGCCGACTTCGAGATGAACGAACCCGACGCGTACGCGCTCGAAGCGGCGCTGCGCCTGCGCGACGCGCACGGCGGCGAAGTGATTGCCGTCTCCGCCGGTCCGTCGCGCGTGGCGCAGGTGTTGCGCGAAGCGCTGGCGCGCGGCGCGGATCGGGCGATCCACGTCGAGAGCGACGAGATCGCCAGGGCCGATGCGTTC
The DNA here is from genome assembly GCA_020845575.1 of Acidobacteriota bacterium. Taxonomy (NCBI): domain Bacteria; kingdom Pseudomonadati; phylum Acidobacteriota; species Acidobacteriota bacterium. The sequence goes on from JADLFL010000048.1 coordinate 8,505, forward strand.
GCAATCGCTGACGCATTGGCGTCGGCCATCGGGCCGGAGTCGCCGGATCTCGTGCTCACCGGCCTGCAGTCCGACGACATGGGCTTTGGCCAGACGGGCGTGGTGCTCGCCGAGCGCCTGGGCGTGGCGCACGCCACGATCATCATGGACGTGCAGGTGCAGGGCGGCGTCCTGCACGTGAAGCGTGAGCTCGAAGGCGGTTGGTTCCAGTGGCTGGAGATGCCGCTGCCCGCGCTGCTCACAATCCAGAGCGGCATCAACCAGCTCCGCTACGCCACGCTCAAGGGCATCATGGCCGCGAAGAAGAAGGAGATCCGCACGGTGGCCGCGCCGTCGCTGCGGAGCGCCCTACAGGTGGTCGAGCTCCGCGTGCCGGACAAGCAGAAGCAGACGCGCATGATCGCGGGCACGCCGGCGGAGGCCGCCAGCGAGCTCGTGCGCGCCCTGCGCGAAGACGCACGGGTGGTGTCGGCATGATTCTGGTCATCGCGGAGCACAACGGCGGGCAGGTCCACCGTTCGACCCGGGAAGCCATCGCCGCGGCGCAGGCGCTCGAGCAGCCGATCACCGTCGTGTCCGTCGGCCACGACATCGCGTCGATTGGCGAAGCGCTCGCGGCCGCAGACGTCGCACAGGTCCTGCTGGTGGACAATGGGGCGCTGGCCAACTACACGGCAGATGGATACGTCGCGGCATTGACACCGGTCGTGCAGGAGTTGAACCCCGCGCTCGTGCTGACCGCGCACACCTATCAGGCGCGCGACTACATGCCCGGTCTCGCCACGCGCTGCGAGCGCGGGCTCGTGTCCGACTGCGTGGCGGTGAAGGCCGTCGGCGGCGGCTTCCGCTTCACGCGTCCGGTGTTCCAGGCGCGCCTCATCGCCGACGTCGACGCGACGGGCGGCGCGCCGCACTTCGCCACGCTGCAGGCCGGTGCCGTTCGTGCCGACGCCATGCGTGCGGGCAGCGCGCCCGTGAGCACGAGGCAGGCGTCGATCGATGCCGCAGCCGTGCGGCAGCGTCCCGAAGCGCCGTTCAAGGAGGCGAAGCAGGACGTCGATCTCACGGCCGCCGAGCGCATCGTCTCCGTGGGGCGCGGCATCAAGGGGCCCGAGCACCTCGACATGGTGCGTGAGCTGGCAGAAGCGCTCGGCGCCGAGGTGGCGGCCTCGCGGCCGATCTGCGACAACGGCTGGTTACCGATGGATCGCCAGATCGGGAGTTCCGGACAGACCGTGGCGCCAAAGCTCTATCTCGCGCTCGGCATCTCGGGTGCGATTCAGCACGTGGTCGGGATGAAGGGCTCGCGGACGATCGTCGCCGTGAACAAGGATCCGGAAGCGCCGATCTTCGAACTGGCCGACTACGGCATCGCGGGCGACCTGTTCGAGATCGTGCCCGCCATCATCAGCGCCCTGCGGCAGTGACCGCGATGGGGGAGACGCTCGCGTTCTGGGTCGTGGTGCTGGCCTGCGTCGGCCTCTTCGCGGTCCAGATGTCGACGCGCTGGCGTCTCCTCGCCGCCGCACCCGGCACGTTCTCCTTCGACGACCTGCCACGCCGCGTCGAGCGCTTCATCGTCGACGTCGTGTTCCAGGGGCGGGTGATCGCGCGCAAGCCGTGGGTCGGGTTCGCGCACCTGTTCGTGTTCTGGGGATTCGTGGCGTTCGGCGGATACACGTTCGTCGAAACGCTGCACGGGCTCGGCATCGCCGACCTCACGCAGACCATCGCGTTCCGCGTCTACACCTGGCTCCTCGTGCCGTTCTGCGTCGCGGTGCTCGCGGGCATCGCCCTGCTGTTGATCCGTCGCGGTGTCGTACGGCCGCGCGCCCTTGGCGCGTCCGTGTCGTGGGAATCGATCCTCATCGGCGGCTTCATCGCGACGCTGATGGTCACGTTCCTGCTCACGTTCGTGCTGGAGACCGGAATCGGGGCGCGCGTGAACTGGTGGGTGCACATGCTGGTGATCGGCACGTTCCTCGTGCTGGTCCCCAACTCGAAGCACCTGCACCTGATCCTCGCGCCGGCGACGGTGTTCCTGAAGTCGCCCGTCCTCGGCACGGTCCCGAGCCTGGATTTCGAGAAGGAGGAAGTCGGGCTCGAAACGGTGAAGGACCTGCCACGCAAGGCCGTGCTCGATGCGTTCACGTGCGTCGAGTGCGGGCGCTGCCAGGAGAACTGCCCGGCCTTGGCCACGGGCAAGGCGCTCAATCCGAAGATGCTGATCCTGCAGAACGAGGCGGCGCTGCTGGAGGGGAAGGCTGACGCGAAGCTCGTCGACGTCTACGACCCCGACGTGCTCTGGCAGTGCACCACGTGCGGTGCCTGCGAGGATGCCTGTCCCGTCGGCGTGGAGCACACGCCCGTCATCATCGGCGCGCGCCGCGGGCTTGTCAGCAATGGTGATGCGCCGGACTATCTCGCGCCCATCTACAACAACCTCGAACGGCGTGGGAACCTGTGGGGCCAGACGGCCGACGCGCGACAGAAGTTCGTGGCGTCCGCGCAGCTCGAGACGTTCGATCCGCTGAAGCACGAGTACCTGTTGTGGCTCGGATGCGCCGGTGGCACCGAGCCCGACTTCCAGAGGTCGCTGCGATCGCTGGCCGAGATCCTGCGCGCGCAGGGCAAGACGTTCGGCGTGCTGCGCAAGGAGCGGTGCACGGGCGATGTGGCCAAGCGCACGGGCAACGAGTACCAGTTCCAGGAACTCGCCACGGCCAACGTCGAAGACCTGAACGACGCGGGCGTGAAGAAGGTGGTGACGTCATGCCCGCACTGCCTGAAGACGCTCGGCCACGACTACAAGGCGTTCGGGTTCGAGGGGAAAGTGGTCCACTCGTCGGCGCTGGTCGAACAGCTCACGCGCTACGAGTTGCCGGTGCGGATCGAGGACGAGCCCGTCACGTTCCACGATCCGTGCTACCTCGGACGCTACGCCGGTGAGCATGCCGCGCCCCGCGCGTTGCTCGAGCGTTATGGCGGTGAGGTCACCGAACCGGAGCGCACGAAGGACAACCCGTTCTGCTGCGGTGCGGGCGGCGGCCTGCTGTTCGAGGAGCACGAAGCCGGAACGCGCATCAGCCAGACGCGCTTCGAGCAGTTGCAGAAGACAGGTGCGAACACCATCGTGATGGGGTGCCCGTTCTGCGCCATCATGCTGAAAGGCGCGAAGGCCAGCACGCCGGGGACCGACGACATCCAGATGGTGGACCTCATGACGTGGACCGAGGGCCGTCTCCGCAAGGCCGGACGCATCGGCAACGAGAGCGCACCACCGACCACCAGTACCCCACCGGCACAGGAGTCGACAGAGGAGTGACGGCACGCCCCGAGTGGGAGCAGTCGGCGTCGAAGCGACGTCAGATCGCGCTCATCGCGGGTGTGGGCGTGCCCGTCATCGCGGCGCTCGGCAGGACATGGCGCTACGTGAGCGAGGGCGCGGAGGTCTACGACCAGATCGTCGCGGCGGGGCAGCGTCCGATCATGGCGTTCTGGCACGGTCGCATCCTGCCGGGCACCATCTTCTGGCGCGACCGCGGCATCGTCGTCATGACGAGCGAGAACTTCGACGGCGAATGGATCGCGCGCATCATCACGCGGTTCGGGTACGGGTCGGCGCGCGGGTCCTCGTCTCGCGGCGGCGTGAAGGCGCTCGTGCAGTTGAAGCGCCTGATGGAGCAGGGGCACGCCGCGGCGTTCGCACTCGATGGGCCGCGCGGACCGGCCGAGCATGCCCAGCCGGGCGCACTCTGGCTCGCGAAGGCGACGGGGCAGCCCATCCTGCCGTTCCACTTCGAAGCCGCTTCGGCGTGGCACGCGCGCAGCTGGGACCGCACGCAGGTGCCCAGGCCGTTCTCACGCATCGCCGTCGCCGTCGGCCAGCCCTTCTTCGTCGCGCCTGATGCAGACGATGAGGGACTCGAGCGACGACGCCGCGAGCTCGAAGCGGAACTCACGCGATTGGGTGCGCGCGCACGGGAGCTCCTCGCGTAGGATCCCGTCGTGATCCGCTTCTCCGAGCGCTTTCTCGACCACGTCACGCCTGCAGGCCATCCCGAAAGTCCCGAGCGCGGAGAGGTGATGCGCGCGGCTGTCCTGCGCGCGCAGGACATGGGCATCGACGTGGGTGAACCGGAGCCCGCGACCGACCAAGCCCTTCTCCGGATCCACGACGCGGAGTACCTCGCCGACCTGCGATCGCGCGACGGCAAGGCGACGGCAATCGACGCCGACACGTTCACGTCGCCAGGCACGCTTCAGGCGGCGCTGCTGGCGGCGGGGGCGGCTGTCGACTGCGCGCTCGACGCGTGGCGGCACGGACGGCCTGCACTCGCCATCGTTCGCCCACCGGGACACCACGCCGAGCGTGCACAGGCCATGGGGTTCTGCCTGCTGTCCAACGTGGCGATCGCCACGGCGGCGGTTCGCGCGGCCGGGGCGGCGCGCGTGGCGGTGGTGGACATCGATGTCCACCACGGCAACGGTACGCAGTGGGCGTTCTATCGCGATCCGTCGGTCCTGGTGATCAACACGCACCAGTTCCCGTTCTATCCCGGGACCGGCGCGGCGAGCGAAACCGGGCATGCGGAAGGGGAGGGCTACACCTTGAACGTGCCCCTCGCGGCAGGCGCGACCGATGCCGACTACGCACGCGCATGGAATGACGTCGTCGATCCCGCACTCGTCCGCTTTGCTCCCGACCTGATCCTGGTCTCGGCCGGCTTCGATGCGCACGAAGACGACCCGCTCGGTGCGCAGCGCGTGACCACTGCCGGTTTCCGCGCCTGGCTGACGGCCATCCGCGCCCGCGCCGCCCTCACATGCGGCGATCGCCTCGCGGTGGTCACCGAAGGCGGCTACGACCTGACCGCCCTGCGCGCCTGCCTGGACGCCACCGTCGACGTCCTGCACGCCCCAGCCGCATCGGAGGCCGTGTGGCGCCCTCAGCCTTCGACGCGATCCTGATCCTGGTCGACCTTGTCCTGCTGGCGAGCGATGGACAGCTCTTCGGGACGGATGTCGTCGCCGGCGAGGAGTCGATCCGCGATCCACTCGTGGACCTCTGGCTCCGGGCGGGCGAGGAGGGCTTCGAGGGGTGACCGCGGGCTGTCGAACGTCGCGCGTTCCTGCATGGGGACGTACGTGCCGTCGTCGCGCCGCGGGACGTGGCGGCACCAGAACCCGAGGTGCCACACCAGGAACGGTCGCAGCCGCGTGTGCCCGCGCTCATCGTCACCGAAGTGTTCGCGGGCGAGGCGCACGTAATCCCGATAGACGGCCACGCGGCCCTCAGGTGTGTCGTCCACTGTGCGGCCCAGCGCCTCGGCGAAGATCCACGGCTTGATGAGGGCGCCGCGCGCGATCATCACGGCCTGCACGCCCGAGACCGCCCGGCCGCGCGCGATGACCTCGGGGAAGAGGATGTCGCCGTTGCCCACCACGGGGATGCGGACGGCCGCGGCCACCTCGCCAATCGCTTCCCAGTCGGCCGCGAAGCGATAGCGGGCACTGCGCGTCCGGCCGTGCACCGTCAGCGCATCCGCCCCACCGGTTTCGGCCGCGCGTGCAACATCGACGGCGTTTCTCTCGTCTTCATTCCAGCCGAGCCTGATCTTGACCGTGACCGGTACCGGACCTGCGCCTGCCTTCATGGCCGCCACGAGCCGCTCGATGCGGCGCGGCTGCCGCAGGAGCGCCGATCCGAGGCCGCGGCGCGTGAACTCGTCGATGGGGCATCCCAGGTTCAGGTCGACGATGTCGGCACCGCGGGAGGCGACGAGCTCGGCACCCCAGCGCAGTTCGTCGGGGCTGCGGCCGGCGAGCTGGACGCCGAAACACCGCTCGTCTGGCGCGCGCTGGATCAACGCGAACTCGGCGCGACGCCGCTGCTGGAGCCGGCGCACCAGGGCCATCTCTCCCATGGTCACAGAGGCGCCGAAAGCCTGGCAGAGGCGACGGTACGGGAGATTGCCGCCCCTGGTCATGGGAGCCAAGACGAGTGCGGGACCGGCGAGGATTGAAGCGGAAGACATCGGCGGGCCGTATGATATGCGGAGGAAGGGTGGCCGGACTCGGGCATTGCGTCGACGCCGGCGGCCACTCGGACGAGGGAACTGATGCCTCACCCGTTCACGGTGCACCGGTCCGCTGAAGGCGACGTCTCGGTGCTGCATCTCGAAGGCTTTCTCGACGCGCACACCGCGCCGGCGTTCGAGCAGGCCATCCAGGCGGAACTCGATGCCGCACGCACGCGGCTGGTCGTCGATGGCGCGAAACTGACGTACATCTCGTCGGCCGGCCTCGGCGTCTTCATGGGCTTCATCGAGCAGATTCGCGAGCAGGGTGGCGACCTGAAGATCTGCGGCCTCAGCCCCAAGGTCCGGCAGATCTTCGAGATCCTCGGGTTCCAGGCCATCTACGACATGGTCGACACCGTTCCCGACGCCATCCTGCGCTTCGCTACCAGCCCCACGCGGGAGGCCTGAACTCCATGACCTCCCTCGAGCGGACGCTGACCCTGACAGTGCCCTCGGCCACCGAGCACCTGGCGCTGATCCGGGAGTTCGTCGCCAACGTCGGCTCGCAGGCCGGCCTCGGCGACGACGATGTCGCCAAGCTCGAACTCGCCGTTGACGAGGCCTGCGCCAACGTCATCGAGCACGCGCACGGTCAGGACAGCAGCAAGGAAGTGACGGTGCGTGCCACGTTCGATCTGGTCACGCTCCGCATCGAAGTGGTGGACGAGGGAGAGGGCTTCGACCCCACGGCCATCCCCGCCACGCCCGTCGAACAGATGGTCCACGATCGCCGCACCGGCGGCCTCGGGCTGCGCGTCATGAAGTCGCTGATGGACGAGGTCTCGTACGAGATCGTCCCCGGCGAGCGCAACCGCCTCCGACTTCTCAAGCGCATCCAGAAGTAGCATTCGCGTGGTGCACGTCTCCGTCAGCCGGCTCGAGTCCCTCCTGGAATCGGCGCAGTTGCTGCACGCGTCGCTCGATCTCGACGACCTCCTCAAGCACCTGCTTCGCACCGTGATGGGCCGCCTGCTCGTCACGCGCGCCGTCATCGCGATCGATGCCGACGAGGGTCTCCGCGTGGCGATGGCGCGTGGCGTGCCGGAGGCGGCTGTCGGGTCGACATTCGATGCGGCGCGCGCGACCGCACTTGGCCTGACGAACCTCCTCCCGATCGGCAGCGGGCCCGCCGTCGGCCTGCTGGCGACAGCCGTCCCTGCGCGTCCAGCGGTGGACGATGAGGAGCGTGCGTTCCTCGACGCGTTGCTGGGGATCGCCGCCACCGGGATCAGCAACGCGAACGCGCACACGCAGGCCACGCGCCTCAATCGCGATCTCGATCGGAAGATCCAGGAACTGCGCACGCTGATGGAGATCGGGCGTGCGTTCTCGCAGGTCACCGAGGTCGAGGAAGTGGCGCGCATCCTCGGACTCACGCTGTCCGGCCAGTGGATGGTGAGCCGGTACGCGATCGTCGTGTGTCGCGACGCGCTCGCCATCGTGTCGCGGCAACAGGGTGTGAAGCTGCCTCCGCTCGCCACGTACATGGACGCGCTGCATCGCCTGCCCGACGCGGCGCTGGTGGACGACCTGCAGGACGAAGACGTGCGCGCGCTGTTTCAGTCGCACAAGCTGCGGGCCGTGTTCGCGCTGCGCGGGGCCGACCAGGTGTGCGGCTTCGCCGCACTCGGTCCGCGACCGGGCGGACAGATCTACACGCAGGCCGATCTCGAACTCGGCGCCGGCATGGCCGCGCAGGCCGTCGTGGCGTTCGACAACTGCTGGCACCTCCGCGAGATGGTGGAGAAGAAGCAGTACGAGAAGGAGCTTGCCGTTGCGGCGGACATCCAGCAGGGATTGTTCCCGGCCAGGCTGCCCGACCTGCCGGGCTTCGACATCTCGGCGATGAACCGGCCCGCGCAGCAGGTGGGCGGCGACTATTACGATGTCCTCACGCTCACCGACCACGGTGCCGACGCCTGCCTGTTCTGCGTCGCCGACGTCTCCGGCAAGGGCCTCGCCGCATCGCTCCTCATGAGCACGATCCAGGCGACGCTGCGCGCGCTGCTCGGTCGCGAGCCATCACTTTCGGCCCTCGCCGCGCGTACCAGCGACCTGCTCTTCGCGACCACGCCTGGCAGCAAGTACGCGACAGCCGCGCTCGTGCTCGCGGACACCGCGTCGGGCGAGTGCCGCTATGTGAGTGGCGGGCACACGGAGACGCTCCTGCTGCGTGCGAGCGGCGAACGCACATGGTTCGGCGCCACGGGCGTGCCGCTCGGTCTCTTCCCTGACATGGCGTGGGACCAGGTCACCTTCACGCTCCAGCCGGGTGACGTGCTGGTGCTCTACTCGGATGGCGTCAGCGAAGCCCAGACGGCTACCTTCGACGAGTTCGGCCCCGAACGCCTCGCCGATATCGTCGACCGCCAGCGCTGGCGCCCCGCGCAGGAGATCACGGCCGCGATTCTCGCTGCCATCGACGCGTTCGTCGAGGGCGCACCACAGTTCGATGACATCACGTTGATGGTCATCAAACGGGAATGAGCACAGACAAGTCCAAAGGCCAAAGTGAAGTTGCCCCGGTTTCGTGGACTCCCGCCCTGTTGGGCGATCATGGGAGCACACGATGCCAAAGACACATCCACCATATCCGCCGGAGTATCGCGAGCGGGTCATCGAACTGGTCCGGAAGGGACGCAGCCCGGAGGCACTGGCCAAGGAGTTCGAGCCCTCGGCGCAGTGCGTCCGGAATTGGGTCCGCCAAGCGGACCGCGACGCTCGACGGGACCTGACGGCCTGAGGATCAGATCCGCGCCTTCCATCACCGCTCGCGCGGGACGTACGGGGCCCCGCGGATTCATCGTGACCTGCGCGCCGCTGGCGTGCGGGGCGGCCGCAAGCGCGTGGCGCGATTGCTCAAGCAGGCGGGCCTGCGCGGCGTGAGCCGCCGCAAGTGGCCCGTGACGATGATCCGGGCCGCGCACGTCCACCCGGCGCCTGATCTCGTGCAGCGGGCGTTCACGGCGACCGGCCCGAATCAGCTCTGGGTGGCCGATATCACGTACATCCCGACGGGGGCCGGCACGCTGTACCTCGCGGTGGTCCTCGACGTCTGGAGTTGCCGGCTGATCGGCTGGGCGATGGCCACGCACCTGCGCACGAGCCTGGTCGTCGCGGCGCTGGACATGGCGATCGCGCAACGCCGCTCGACGGGAGTGATTCATCATTCGGACCAGGGTTGCCAGTACACGGCGATCGAGTTCGGTCGACGGTGTCGCGACGCGAGCATCCGCCCCTCGAGGGGGGCGGTCGGCGATTGCTACGATTAACGCGATGTGCGAGAGCGTCTTCGCGGCGCTCGAATGGGAGCTGCTCGATCGCGTGCCGTTGCCCACGCCGACCGAGGTCCGGACCGCGGTCTTCGACTTCATCGAGGGCTGGTACAACCCCACGCGTCGGCATTCATCCCTGGACTACGTGTCGCCGATCGACTTCGAGCGGCAGGCCATGCCGACGCCGCCCGCCCCGCCGAGCGGGACGGAGGCCGCGGCGTGACGACCTGGCCGGTGGAAGCTGCCGGCCCTGTGGAACACGCACAGACCGCGTGTCCCACAGCTCCCACAGGCCCTTCTTCTTGACCCTTTTTCCTCCCGTCTTTTTCGCTGTCCTTGTCCGTTACCCCTTGGCCTTCGGACTTTGACAAGGTTCAGCCCCTGTAGTTCCCGAACATGAGTTCCACCCCGAAATCGTGGCCGCGGAGGCGCTTGATGGCGTCCTGCAGGTCGTCCTTCGAACTGGATGTCACGCGGACCTGATCGGCCTGGATGGTGGCCTGGACCTTCTTCAGGCCCTCGTCCTTCAGGAACTTGACGATGGCCTTGGCGGCGTCGGTGGAGATGCCCTGTTGGAGCGTGACGACACGACGCACGGCGCTGCCGGCGGCGGACTCCTTGTCGCCCAGTGTCAGGTTCTTGATCGGCACGTTGCGCTTGAACAGCTTGCCCTGCAACACCTCCCACACCGCAGTCAGCTTGTAGTCATCGTCGGCCAGCAGCGAGATGGTGCTCTTGGCCTTGTCGAAGTCGATCTCGATCTTCGCGCCCTTGAAGTCGTAGCGCTGACCGATCTCCTTCCGCGCCTGGTTGACGGCGTTGTCCACTTCCTGCAGATCCACCGAAGACGTGATGTCGAAACTCGCGCTCGCAGCCATGCCGGCAATGGTAGTGCATGGACATCAAGAAGAGCCGACCGGTTGCCCGTTGCCGGTTGCCTGTTGCCGACCCCATACAATGTCTCCCGTGTCTGCTGCACCATTGGCGGGGCTTCGGGTGCTCGAACTGGGACAGCTCATCGCCGGACCGTTCTCGACGATGCTGCTCGCGTACTTCGGGGCCGACGTGATCAAGGTGGAGCCGCCCGACGGTGGGGATCCGTTGCGCACGTGGCGGCACGTGCATGACGGGACCGCGCTGTGGTGGTATGCGATGGGCCGCAACAAGCGGTGCATCACCGCCGACCTCCGGCAGGAGGAAGCGCGCGAACTGATCCGCCGGCTCGTGGCGCACTGCGACGTGGTGGTGGAGAACTTCAGACCCGGACGGCTCGAAGCGTGGGGGCTCGGCTACGAGGCGCTGAAGGACATCAATCCGCGCATCATCATGGTGCGCATCTCGGGCTATGGCCAGACGGGGCCGTATGCGCGACGTCCGGGGTTCGCCGCCGTCGCCGAGGGCATGGGCGGGCTGCGATACGTCAACGGGTTTCCCGATCGTCCGCCCGCGCGCGCGAACCTGAGTCTGGGCGACACCATCGGCGGCCTGCATGCCGTACTCGGCCTGCTGCTCGCGCTGCACCATCGTGACGGCAAGGGCACCGGCGAAGGGCAGGTCGTCGACGTTGCGCTCTACGAGTCGATCTTCAACCTGATGGAATCGACGGTGCCCGAGTACGTGACGGCGGGAGTCGTGCGCGAGCGTCAGGGCTCCACGGTGAGCGGCATCGTTCCCACCAACGTCTACCCGTGCGCGGACGCGCACTACATCATCATCGGCGGCAACGCGGACAGCATCTTCAGGCGGTTGATGCGCGCGGTCGACAGGCCCGATCTCGCCGACGATCCGAGGCTGGCCACCAACGATGGACGCGTACCACACGCGACGTTGATCGACGAGGCCATCGCGGCATGGACGTCGTTGCGTCCGTACGAGGAGGCATTCGCCATTCTCGACGCGGCCGACGTGCCGTGCGGGCCGATCTATTCGGTGGCCGATCAGGTGAAGGATCCGCATTTCCGCGAACGCGGCGCCATCGAACACGTCACGCTGGCCAACGGTGAACGCGTGGCCATCCCCGCCATCGCACCGCAGCTGTCACGCACGCCAGGACGCACCACGTGGCCGGGACCTGCAATCGGTGCGCACAACGACGAGGTCTATGGCGACATCCTCGGACTCGATGCCTCGGCGATCGACGATCTCCGCGCGCGCGGCGTGATCTGAGCCTGCTACAATCGCTTGTCCTGACGGAGGCAACTGGTTGGCTCAGCGCGTCACGTCCCGCAAGGGACACACCAAGTCCACGACCACGAAGTCCACGACCTCGGCACCACGTTTCGAACACGCCCCGCTCGTCATCGACGGCTCACGCATCAAGTTGCGATCCCGCGTGGCCGGCCACATCGTCAAGCTGCCCGACGATCTCCCGTTGCCGCGTATCGAACGTCGCAGGAGCGGCGTACACGGCTGGGGCGTCTTCGCGCTCGAACGCATTCCCAAGAACAAGCGCATCATCTATTACGGTGGACAACTCGTGCCGTCCAGGGAGAGCCACGGCCGCGAGGTGGCGTACCTCGAGAAGGGCTGCATCTGGTGCTTCGAACTCAGCACGCGCTGGGCGGTCGACGCGATGTATGGCGGCAACGTCTCGCGCTTCATCAACCATGCGTGCAAGCCGAACGCGTACAGCCAGATCGTCGACGGCATCATCTGGATCCGCGCGGGCCGCACGATCGAGGCCGGTGAGGAATTGACCTACGACTACTACACGGGCGGCACGGCGGAGATCGCCTGCCAGTGCCGGCCCGGGTGCAAGGGACAGATCTGATCGGCCGCGTCGTCTATCTGCACGGGTTCGCCTCCTCGGCGCAGTCGAGCAAGGCGCAGTACTTCGCGAGCCGCTTCGCCGAGGTGGGGATTCCCCTGGTCGCGCCCGACCTCAATGCGCCAGACTTCAGTACGCTCACCGTGACGCGCATGCTGGACGATGTGGGGCGCGTGGTGGCACAGGGACCGCCAGGGCCAGTTGTCCTCATGGGCTCGAGCATGGGCGGGTTCCTGGCGTGGCACGCCGCGGCGCGCCTGCCGCTGTTGCTGCCGCAGCATCCCGTGAGCCGAATCGTCCTGCTGGCGCCAGCGGTCACGTTCGGCCGGAACCGCAAGGAAGATTTCGGACCCGGGGTGGTGGACGAGTGGGAGCGCGCGGGCACGCGCGACTTCTTCCACTACGGCGACAACGTCGTGAAACCGCTCCATTACGAGTTCTACCGCGACGCGCTGGCATACCCGGCGGCGGCTGCGCCGGTGAACGTCCCCGCGCTCATCTTCCAGGGCATGCAGGACGATGTGGTGAAGCCGCAGGGTGTGATGGAGTTCTGCCAGGGCCGGCCGAACGTCTCGCTGCGCCTGCTCCAGGACGGTCACCAACTGCTCGCCCACCTCGACGAGATGTGGCAGGAGATCCGCACCTTCCTCGACTGCTGACGCGACTCCTGCGCGGCATGCTCGTCGTGGCGTGCTGCGCCGTGTCGGCGTGCGGCGGCTCCAGCGTCGATCGGCCAGCGCCATCGACCGATTCCACACGGAGGCCAACGTCCGGAGGGACGCCAGGGGCTCTGACCCCTGGCGTAGCCGCGGGCGATCTCCCTGGCACGGACCGGACTGACGACGCCGCGTTGATCGACGCATCGACGCGCGCCGCATGGGCGCGCCTGCGATGGCCCGGCGGCGACGTCGTGGACTCCAACAAGGCCGAGCGGCTCGACGAGCCCATCCTGGCGGGCTCGCTCTTCAAGCTCGTCGCCGCGCGAGCCGCACTCGAACAGGGCATCGTCTCGGACGACACGCGCATCGCCTGTCCGCGTGCGCTCGTCGTGCGTGGACGCCGCGTCGATTGCGTGCATCCCGATCTCGGCAGGCCGCTCACGCTCGATGAGGCGATCGCGCACTCGTGCAATCACTTCTTCGTCACGCTCGCGGGACGGCTCGATCGCCACGGCCTCGCGTCGACGCTGCGGCGCCTGTCGCACGGCGCAGTGACGCTCGGTGCCGAGGCACCGATGCCACTCGTGGTACTCGGTCTCGACGGCCCACGTGTGTCGGCGCGCGCGTGGGCATCGACGGCGCTCGCGGCCATGGTCGACAACGCGAGTACGCCGCAGGCGTCGCTCGTGAGACGCGGCGTCGTTGCCGCGGCGAGCACAGGCACGGCCGTCGGCCTGCGCGATCCCTCGTCGCTGACGCTGGCCAAGACGGCGACGACGATCGGGGCGCAGGGAGGGCAGGAAGGGGTCGTCGTGGCATGGCGCCCCGAGCGACACGAGGCAATCGTGGTGCGCGCGCCTGGCGTGGCGGGGCGCGATGCGGCACGCATCGCGCGTGCGATCTGGGACGACGTGGACCGGCACGATGATGCGCACGTCCGCGTGGGGCGCGTGAGGACGATGGCTCCCGACACGTCCGGACCGGCAGTGGACGACGTCCCGATCGAGACGTATGTCGCTGGCGTTGTCGCCGCCGAGGGCACACACGACATGCCTGCCGTTGCGCAGCAGGCACTCGCCATCCTTGCGCGCAGCTACGTCCGCGCATCGCCGGGGCGTCACGCACGCGACGGATACGACGTGTGCGACAGCACGCACTGCCAGGTGTTCGGTGCATCCACGACGTGGAGCCGCGATGCCGCGGCGGTGACGCGCGGCGTGGTCCTCACCGAAAGGGGGACGACGGTTGCGGTGCCGTATTCGGCGTCGTGCAGCGGCATCCTGGTGTCGCCACGCGACGTGTGGGGTGGCGAGGCTGCCGCGCGCACACGCACGGGAGTCGATCCCGGCGCGCACGCCGTGGAGACGTGGAGGAGCGACGTTGCGTCAGTGGCGCTCACACGTGCCCTGCAGGACGCCGGACATCGGGGGGATCAGTTGCGTGACCTGCGCGTGGCCGCATACGCGGCCGACGGCGTGCCGTCGCGGCTGGCGCTCGACGGACTCGTACCGTCGGAGATCGACGCCACGACCTTCAGGCACATCGTTGGGCGACGCATTGGCTGGGATGTGTTGAAGAGCCATGCGTGGGCCGTCACGCGCACGGCCCGCGGGTATCGCTTCAGCGGGCGCGGAAAGGGGCACGGCGCCGGTGTGTGCCTGCGCGGCGCGTCGACGCTTGCCGCCGATGGCGTGTCGGTGGACCGCGTGCTTGCGGCGTATGCGCCCGATGCGGTGCTGCGCGCGGAGCAGGATCGCCTGACGCTGCGGCTTCCGGCGGCACGCGCGTCGGAGGGATCGCTATTGCGTCAGACGTTGCTCACGCATCTGGCCGGGGTGCGCGTGCGGCTGGCGGTGACGACGTCGCGGGCTGTGGAGGTCGTGGTCCATCCGACGCGCGAAGCGTATCAGCGGACGACGGGGCGCGCGTGGTGGACGGCCGCGAATGCGCGAGCCGTGCGAGACGGGCGGTGGCGCGTGGATCTGGCACCGCCGCCATCGATGGGAACCGGGACCGATGGTGCACGCGCGGGCGAGGCATTCTTCACGACGTGGCGACATGAGGTCGTGCATATCCTGACGAGTGAGGCACTGACAGATGCCCCCCTGTGGATGTCGGAGGGATTGGCTCATCTTGTCGCGCGACCCTTGGGGGAAGGTCACGCGTTGTCGCATGAAGTACATGGCGGCGGAACGTTGGGCCGACAGTCGGACGCGTGTCCGACCGACGAGGAACTGCGACGGCCGGGGAGCCTCGACGCCATGCGCCAGGTCTACGCCGCTGCCGCCGCCTGCGCCGCCGCCGCCCTCCCTGCCGGAGTCGCGGGCTGGCGCACGCTGCTGCACCCTCGATGACCCTCACGCTCGTATAGGCCTGGTGAGCGCATGAACGCCCCAGCCGCCATCCTCACGCCGCCCGCCCGTGCCGACAGGGACCAGCGCCTGCTCGATGCCGCGCGCGCAGGCGACCTCGACGCCTTCGAGGCGCTCGTGCGACGGTACCAGCGCACGGTCTACACGCTGGCGTGGCACGGCCTGCGAGACCAGATGGCGGCCGAGGATGTCGCGCAGGACGTCTTCCTCCAGTTGCACACCGCGCTGCCACGCATCGCGTCCGGCGCGCACCTCGGGGCGTGGCTTCGACGCACGACGTCGCATCGCGTCATCGACGCGCTGCGCGCCAGGCGCGTGCCTCGCTCGCTCGAAGACATCGCCGAACTCCAGGTCGACGCGGCACCATCCGATCCGCTTGCGGATCGCCTGGTGCACCGCGCTCTTGCCCGACTGGCCCCTCGTGCGCGCGTCGTGGTGATGCTGCGCTACATGGACGATCTCGCACCGACCGAGATCGCCGACGCCCTCGACATGTCGTTGAACACCGTGAAGAGCCACCTGCGCCGCGGCCTGCTCGTGCTGCGTGCGCGCCTGCAGCGGGAGCAACGCCGATGAACCCCGATGCCCGTCTCCGCCGTGCCCTCGCGCCAGTCGATCCACCGGACGGTTTCGCGCAGCGCGTGCGCGCGCGCGTCGAACGCGATGCTGTGTCGGCGCGCCGGCGCCCCGTTGCGCGCGTCACGCGATGGCTGGCGATTGCCGCCACCATCCTGGCCGTCCTCGGGGGGCCACTGGCGTGGCGCGAGTACCAGGTGCGTCGAGAGGCGCTCGCGGCGCGCGCGCAGGTGCTGCTGGCGCTGCAGATCGCCAGTCGCGAGCTCGATTCGGCGCAGCGTCGCGTGGTGCGTCCCGTGGACACGCGAGGCGGCGCGGCAACAGACAGCCAACGGTCGGGCTCCGAGGGCCGACCCGACCGGAGCGAACGTTGAGAACCGACTGTGGTCGGGAAGACCGATCCTGCCAGGAGAGACAGTGATGCGTCAGCGAATCGTGAAGTGTGCAGTGGTGATGACCGCGGTGCTGGCAGCCGTACCGGCGCGAGCGCAGTTGCTCCAGTTGCCGGACATGTCACGGCTCTCGACGGGCGCCGTCGACGTGGTGGACGTGTCTGTCGATCGCGCGCTGCTCGGTCTGGCGGCGGCGTTCATGTCGGGCAGCGGCGATGAAGGCGAGGTCAAGTCGCTCATCGCGTCGCTCGAA
Source organism: Acidobacteriota bacterium (assembly GCA_020845575.1). Taxonomy (NCBI): domain Bacteria; kingdom Pseudomonadati; phylum Acidobacteriota; species Acidobacteriota bacterium. The sequence goes on from JADLFL010000048.1 coordinate 24,882, forward strand.
GGGATCTACGTGAAGAGCTTCACGTACGACAGGGACGGTGCGTACGACCCGTCGGTCCTCGATGGCGTGCGGCGACAGCTCGGCATGGGGCAGTGGTCGCGGCTGGTCGCGGCAAAGTCGTCGGCAGACAAGACGGACGTCGCGGTCTACCTGTGGCGCAACGGCGACAGGCCCGGCGGTATCGCCGTCCTGTCAGTCGAGCCGCGCGGCATCACCGTTGTCAACATCGTCGGCTCGATCGACCTCGAGCGCCTGCGCAAGATGCAGGGCAAGTTCGGCGTACCGGACTTGAAGATGGACAGGTAGGCCGGCAACCGGCAACGGGCAATCGGATGATTGGCGTCCGCATGAGCGGGGCCGGGCCATGAGGGCCGGCCCTACCGTCAGGCGGGCGGCATTCCCGGCACGCTCGGCACCTCGGCATTCCTCTGCACGCGCGTGGCGGCGGTCAGCAGGAGTGCCGCCCACGCCAGTTGGGTGAGCAGGTAAATCACGCCCAGTTTGACGGCCGTGAAGACGGCTTCGACCGTGGATGCGGGCAGGGCGCGCGGACGCCAGTACACCGCCTGCCATGGCGCCCAGACCAGCAGGACGACTGCCACCGTCGCGATGCCGAGCACGCGCCAGTGAAAGGCGGCGGTGAGCCACTTCATCGTGAGGACGTCGCGCCACTCGTAGGCGGCGATCCACGCAAGGGTAGTAGCGCACCACGCGGGAACCACCACCCACTGCACGAACGCGACGACCCACCGCACCGCGGTGTGTACACCGCCGGTCCGCGTGATGTCGCCTGCCGCGATCGCCGCGGCGTCGAACTCGCCGGCGTGACCCATCCACCACCGCTCGACCCAGCCCGCGCCCGCGCCGATCACGCCGATGACGATGATGGCGAGGAGTGCGAGCGGCAGGCGCCGCGCGGCAGGCAGCAGGCTGGGCCACGGCCTGCTGTCGTGCACCAGCGCGTGCGACGCGGACGCCGATCCGAGCACCAACAGCATCACCGCCAGCAGCACCAGCAGCGCAGACAGCGTGAGCATCAGCACGTTGGCTTCGGGCGTGTAGAGGAAGCCGAGGAGCGTCGCGCCAGCCAGCGCGTCGATCGTGGCGACCCACAGCGTCGTCCTGATGAGGGCGGCGATCATCACTCGGGCTCCTGTGCGCTCGGCACGTCGAGCGTGGCTGCGGCGCTCGACGCGTAGACGCCGGGCACGTACATCGGGGTGACCTGTGCCGGCATCGCGCGGAACCGTCCCGGCGTTGTCACGCGCAGCAGGTACGCGAACTCGGCACGTCCTTCGAGCGCGTCGAGGAACAACGCCACCCTGTCGTCGCGATACTCGCGATGCGAGCCGAACGTCCACTGCGGCGGTTTGGCGAGATCGAGCAGATCCGGCCTGGCGACGGCTTCCGCACCAGCGGGGATCGGATCCTCGATCATCAGGTACCGCCAGTCATTCGAGCCCGCGACAACGAGCCTGACGAGGATCAGGTCACCAGGCTTCGCGGTTCCGGTGAACGGCACTTCGTCGTACACGACGCGGCCCCGCCGTTCCACGGGCGTCAGTGAGAAGTACTTGCGGCTCAACGCGAGCTTGCGCGTACCCGTGCGTTCCAGACCCTCGCTCGTGTCGTAGTAGCGCGCGCTCGCGGTCCAGTAGACGGGCCCGCCGGTCGAGGCAATCGTCACGGGTGTCTTGCCGGCCTGAACGGGCAGCGTGACGATGGCGGGGAAGGGGCGCGTCCAGTCGGCGGGCGTGAAGTCCACGCGCTGTGACTGCCCGCCAACCGTCACGGTGACGGTCACCGGTGCGGGCCGCTCCTGCCGTCCCTTCATCGCGCCGAGCAGACCATACAGCGCCATCGCCGTCTGCTTCGTGCTGTTCCACGTCATCCCGCCCATGCGGTTGGCCAGCAGCCAGCGCACCGCCGGTTCGACGAGCGCATCATCGGGTCGCACTGCGGCCAGTGCCTGCACGGCGGCGGCCGTGGCGTCGGCCGTGGCGTCGCCCCAGTCGCCCAGCAGTGGGTCGTTCTCCGCCGGCCACCACGCCAGATCGCCGCGCGTCTGCGCGCGCGTGGCCAGCATGCCGGCGAGTTCGCCGGCGCGCGCGTCCTTCCGCTCGTGCAGCGCGAGCAGCAGCCACGCCTGGCCGTATGGCGTCATGTCGCTGCGGCGCTGCCACAACCCGTCGATGAACGCCGCCAGTTCGAAGCCGTCCTGTCGCGGCAGCATGTCTGCCGCCGCGGCGCGCGCGAGCACATACGCGCCGTAGGCCTCGAGTTCAGGCACCATCGCCGGCGTGGCCGCGAGCAGGCGGGCGAGCGCCGTGGTGCCGTTCTGCAGCGCCATGTACGGCACCTGGACGTCCGCACCCCGTGCTTCCAGCAGGCCATACAACGCGTAAGCCGTCATGAACGGGTGATCGTCATCGGTCGCCCACCAGCCCCAGGCGCCGTTGCCATGCTGCAGGCGCACGAGCCTGTCGACGCCGGCGCGCGACACGCGATCCAGCATGCTCATGCGCTCGGTTGGTGCGAGCTCGAGTTGATCGAGCGTGCGCAGTACGAGGAGGTTGGGCACGAAGGAGGAGACCGTCTGCTCGGTGCAGCCGTAAGGGTAGTTCACGAGATCGTCGAGCGCGCCGAGGAGCGAGCCGGCCATCGACGGCATCAGGCTCACCACGGCGTGACGTGCGAGTGGATTGGACGTCTCGGGAATGTCGATCGCGACATCGCGCGACGCGCCCGCCGCCGTCGAGCCCGACACGCCGACGTCGCGCCGCGCACCGAACGGCAATACGGGGAATGTCACCTCCATCGCGTCGCTGGCGGACGCGGCCGTGGCCGTGCCCGTCACCGTGGCGGACCCCGGTGCCGTCGCGGTGAAGGCCCACTCGGTGCGCACCGCACCACCGGTGGAAACCGTCACGCCCTGCGCGCCGGACGAGGCCGCGTCGAGCCCTGAGGCCGTCATCGACACGGAGACGGGGATCGCGCCGCCTTCCTGGTAGTTGTGCACGATCGCCGGCACGCGCACCTCGTCGCGCTCGGTGAGGAAACGCGGCGGCACCACGCGCAGCAGCAGGTCGCGCGTGGTGATCGTCCGGCTGAGCGCCAGGCCTGCCTTCGTGTCGCGCGTCACGGCCCGTGCCGTCAGGCGCCATGTCGTCAAGGAATCGGGATACGCCACGCGCACCGTGGCGGTCCCGTCCGCGGCCGTCACGACGGACGGACTCCAGTAGATCGCGTCGGGAAAGTCCTTGCGCACGCGCGGCCGTTCCGGCGTGTCGCCCTTGAAGTCCGCGAGCGACAGCGGCCGCCGGCGCTGCGCGAGTTGCATCCGCAACGTTCCCGAGTACCCCATGAAGTAGTACTGGCGCGAGTAGTCGGTGGACACGTGGCTGTACTCGGTGCGATAGAACACGCGCAGCGGATCGGGCGTCGTGTCGCGGCGTACGCCGTACAACGCCTCGTCAACGACACCCAGCGCGATCTGCGCCTGGACCGGTGCGCCAGCGGCGTCGAGCGTGCGGACGCGGAAGACCCCGGGCTCGCCCGGCCGGTACACGGTCTTGTCGGGCGTCACCTCGATCGTGAGGGCGCGCGTGGCGGGCGGCACGCGCAGCTTCTTCTCGGCGTAGTAGACGCGATCGTCCCGGAGGTACAGCAGGTTGACCCACGTGTCGCCGATGTCGGCGTCGGTGACGGGAACGTCGAAGACGCCGTCTGTCGTCGGCTGACGCACGTCGTACCACGTGAGCGTGCGCGCTTCCTTGGTGAGCAGGACCGGCGTCGATGGCGCGGTGCCGCGGACGGCGATGCGTGCCGTGTCGCCCGGCGCGTACGTGGCCTTGTCGGCGATGAGCTCGAACGACTCGCTGTCGCTCTCGTATGTCTGGTCGGTCGCGCCGGGTATCCAGATGTACGTGTTGTCTGCCACCTCACGGTCGCCCGACATCGCGCGCGCCTCGATCAGGTAGCTCCCCGGCGACGCCGGTGCCTTCGTCTCCCACGAGGCCCGCCCGTCGCGCCCTGTTGTCGCGGTGCCGGTCGTGATCACCTCGCGGCGCTGCTCCTGTGCGGACCAGTCCCACTCGGTGCGTACCAGTTGCAGCGCGACGGGCACGCCCGCCACGCCGCCGCCGCTGTAGTCGACGACGCGGACGCGCGCGGCGATCGTCGTGCCAGGCCTGGCGACATAGGGTGTGGCGCGCGCGGCCACGAGGAAGTCGCCCCACGTGGCCACGACCATCCCGCTGCCGGAGACTTCGAGATCGCTCGCGTCGCGGATGCGGGCTTCCAAGCGCACCTGCATGTCGCTGGACGTGTCGCTCTCGGGCAGCGTCACGGTGAAGCGTGCCTGGCCCTGCGCGTCGAGTGTGGCGGTCAGCGTCTCGCGCTCGTCGCCGCCGTAGAAGTAGCCGCCGCTGTCGTTGCCTTCGCTGTCGCTGTCCACCCATCTGAGCGGCGAGTAGTACGGCCCTGTCTGCACCACGAGCCTGACCTCGGCGTCGCGCACGGGCTGACCGAAGTAGTAGCGCGCGTTGACCGTCACCTCGACCTTCCCGCCCTGACGCGCGAGCTTCACCGCGGGCGTGACGTTCACCTCGAACTCGGGCTTCCTGTACTCCTCGACCTCGAAGGAGCCGCTGGCCTTGTGTTCGCCCGTGAGGACCTCGACCGAGTAGACGCCGAGCGACGCGCTGGCGGGAAGCGCGAACTCGGTGTCCACGGCGCCGAACTGGTCGACGTCGCGGCGTACCCGCTGCAGCACGCGTCCCGTCCTGTCGGTGATCGTCATCTCCACCGATTGCGCGTCGAACGGCTCGATGGCGATCCCCGTGCGCCATCGCAGGATGGCCTTGGCCTTCACCGTGTGTCCGGGCCTGTAGATCGGCCTGTCGGTGAAGACGTGCGCGACCAGTTCCCGTCCCGTCGTGCCGAGACCGTACGACGGAGGTGTGCTGGCCACTGCCTGCTCGCCGCACGTGGCCACGGTGATGATGTCGTCGGCGGTGATCGCGCCGACAGGGATCGCGGCGAGACCGCGCGCGTCCGTACGCGCCGTGCCGATGGTGGCCTTGTCGGCGATCGCCGTCACCGCGCACCCGTCGACGGGCGTGCCCTGCATCCGGTCCACCAGGTAGGCCAGCATCGTGCCCGGCGCGACCTTGGTGACGAGCGCCACGTCGGACACCATGAGGATCGTGTAGGCGAGCTGCGTGTCGTGGACGGCTTCGACGAGGTAGACGCCGGGCTGCGTCACTTCGATCGGGATGCGACGGACGTCGGTGTCGGCCAGTCGCGGGAGCATCTCGCGCCACGAGGCGACGACCTGCTTGTCGTTGAGCAGCGGGACCTGCGCGTAGGCCGTCAGGCCGAGCTGTACGCGGCGCTGGACGAGGGCCTGGTCCGCGCCGGCGCGACGTTGCTGGCGGTACTGGCGGCTGGTCTGCCGCCGCAGGAACGACTGGAGGTCCGAGCGCCGGCTCGCCTTCCATGAGGCGAGGCGCTCGAGCCATGTCTGCTCGGTGGGCACCGTGTAGGTGTCACTGCCGAGTGTGTGCGCGTCTTCGAGTGTGGCGAAGAAGGCGGACGCGTCGGCGACGCGATAGATGCGGAAGTCGAGCGAACCGAGGCGCTCGAAGGTGAGCGTCACGTACGGCGCGGCTTGCGTGGTGAAGATCTCGCTACTCGAGAGCGAGAACGCCGGCTGGTCGGCCGGGCGCGCGGCTTCGTCGTTGTCCTGCGCGTGCGCCCGCTGAGGCGTCACGAGCGCGATGAGCGCCAGCAGGACGGCGACCGTGCGGCCGAGGAGAGAAGACGTGGTCATGGAAGCCTCAAACGATGGACGCCGAGGAACGCGGGGTTGTCGGCGGTCGGGCGCCAGCGGGGTGCCGGATGCCGCCGCAGATCCGCAAGCGATGCCTTGCGCATCTCGCCCGGCTGCTGCGTGGCCGTGTCGGGGCCGGTGTGATAGACGACCCAGTCGGCGCGATCGGGTTCGAAGGCGGACCGGCCGACGAACACCATGAGGTGTTCGGGGTAGCGCTGGCCTGCCTGGTGGAATGCGAGGATGTCGCCGGGCCGTGCGGCCGAGGCGTCGCGGCTGACAAACGTCGCGTTCAGGCGAAGGATCGTGCGCGCGTCGGCGAACTCGGCGTAGCGCGGCGGGGTGTCGGCGGAGACGCGGAACAGCGGCACGCTGTCTGCGTCGGTCGTGAGCGGCACGCGGAGTTCGGGACGCACGTGGCCGCCTGGAATCGCGATGCGCCGCAGCCATTCGGGCGAGTGCGGCCGGAGCGCCTCGCGCGCGGCGTGGCGGACGAGTCCCGCGCAATCGCTGACGTCGGCGGTGGGGCGATAGAACTGTGCGTCGGCAAGCAGCGTGAACCACGCGACGAACGCCGCGCGGTCCTGCGGACCGCGATCGCGCAGCACGGAACGGCCCGCCGCGCCCTGTCGCTCCGACGCGATCGCGGGCACCACGAGCAGAACAGTCAGTAGCGCGACGACACGCATTCCCGTGCGTGAGAGTCTACCCGACGCAAGGCGACAGGCAGTGCGGCGGCGTAGGCGCGGGCCTCCGCGGGACGGCCGCGGAGCAGGCTCAGGGTGATGCGCAGCGCGAGGCCGGCGATGAGGAGCGGGCGGATCAGGACGCGTGTCGCGAACCCGCCGTGCTTGGCGACGTAGCGGAGCAGGTTGCGATACCAGATCGATGAGAACGAGCCGAGGCCGATGGCGCGCATTGCCACGCCGCCTTCGTGGACCACGCGCGCGCTCGCGACGTAACGGATGCGCCAGCCCGCCACGGCGATGCGGCGACAGAAATCGACGTCCTCGAACCATGCGGGGTGGAACGTGGTGTCCAGGCCGCCGACGGCGTCGAACGCCGCGCGACGGACGAGCAGGCACGCCGCGGCAGGCTGGTCGACGTCCTGGTCGCGATCGCGGTCGAGATCGGTGGCCAGGTACCGCGCGCTGGCGGGGTTTGTCGGCCAGACGTGATCGATGAGCAGCAGATCCACTGCCCATGTGGCCAGTGTGGGGAACCGGCGGATGCTGTACTCCGGCTGCGGACGCCCATCGGTGCCGACCAGTTGCGCGCCGGCCAGCGCGATACCGTCGTCGGCGGTCGCGTCGGCGAGCAGGCGCGCAATCGCGTCGCGCGTGACGAGGATGTCGGGGTTGAGCACCAGCACCCACGGTGTGTCGGTGGCGGCCAAGCCCGCGTTCACGCCACCGGCGAAGCCGAGGTTCCTGTCAGACGCCACGACGCGCACGCCGGCACGCGCGCGTGCGATGTCGGCCGTCCCGTCCGTCGAGGCGTTGTCGACCACGACCACCGGCCAGCCCGTCTCGCGCGCCGCGTCGAGCGCCGCCGGCAGGTGTGCGCGGGCGTTCCAGGCGACAAAGAGCAGGGTGACGGGCGTATCGGTCACGAGGCGCCGCCCAGTGTGCCACGGACGCGAGGCTGCCGAAGGAGCGGCCTGGCACTGGCGTCGAGGCATACTGGTGGTTGGACCGCCGTGACGGGCGGTCGTGACAGCGAGGGACGCATGCTGATTCGCAGGGCGACGCAGATTCCGGCGCGGGAGATCACCGACGAGCGGCTGTACCTCGATCGACGGGCGTTCATCAAGTCGTCCGTCGGTGTCGCGGCTGGCGGGCTGGCCGGCGCGTTGATGGTGGGCGACGCGCACGCACAGACAGCGCTCACCGGCGTCACGAAGAGTCCGCTGAGCACGACGGGCGAGAAGCTCAACTCGTTCGAGGACATCACCAGCTACAACAACTTCTACGAGTTCGGTACCGACAAGGGTGACCCGAAGGCCCACAGCGGCAGGTTCAAGCCGCTGCCGTGGACGGTGAAGATCGACGGCGAGGTCGGCAAGCCAGGCGCGTACACCATCGAGGATCTGCTGACGCGTTTCCCCCTCGAGGAACGCGTCTACCGCCTGCGGTGCGTGGAAGCGTGGTCGATGGTCATCCCGTGGGTCGGGTTCCCGCTCGCGAGCCTGTTGAAGCTGGTCGAACCCACGTCGAAAGCGGGCTTTGTCGAGTTCACCACCATCGACCGCGCGTCGGAGATGCCCGGCCTCCGCTATCCCGTGCTCGAGTGGCCGTACAAGGAGGGCCTGCGCCTCGACGAGGCGCAGCATCCGCTGACGCTGCTCGCCGTCGGCCTGTACGGCAAGACGCTCCTGAACCAGAACGGTGCGCCGCTCCGTCTCGTGGTGCCGTGGAAGTACGGCTTCAAGAGCATCAAGTCGATCGTGCGCCTCAGGCTCACGGCGGGGCGCCCGCAGACGTCATGGAATCGCTCGGCGCCGCAGGAGTACGGGTTCTATTCGAACGTGAACCCGGAGGTCGATCATCCGCGCTGGAGCCAGGCCAGGGAACGCCGCATCGGCGAGTTCTTCCGTCGCGAGACGCTGATGTTCAACGGCTATGCCGACCAGGTCGCGAAGCTCTACGCCGGCATGAACCTGAAGCGGGAGTTCTGAAGAGGACCATGTGCGAGCGGTTGTGGTGATGCGCGGGTCCTGTCGCCGGACAGCCCCACCCGTCCTCCTCGCCAAGTGCACTCGTACGGGAGAGGCTCGTCGGCACGGGCGGGGCGGCCCCGTCCGGCGCCACCCGCGCACACGTCGCTGCGCTCACGTGATGGGTGAGGTGGATTCGTACGGATGCTGACTGCACGTCGTCTGAAGCCGCTGATCTGGATCGTCTGCCTCGCGCCGTTGGCGTGGCTGGTGTATCGGATGGTGTTCGGCGGGTTGAGCCCGAATCCGATCGACGACATCACCGACCAGACGGGGCAGTGGGCGTTGCGCTGGTTGCTCGTGAGTCTGGCGGTGACGCCCATCCGGCGGCTGACCGGATGGAACGGGGTCGTGCAGTGGCGCCGACTGCTGGGGCTGTTCGCGTTCTTCTACGTCTGCCTGCACCTGGCGACCTACGTGGTGCTCGACCAGTTCTTCGACGTCAACGCCATCGCCGCCGACATCGCGAAGCGCCGCTACATCACGGTTGGCGTCGCCGGCTTCCTGCTTCTGCTGCCGCTGGCCATCACCTCGACGCAGGGCTGGATTGGCCGGCTCGGACGTCGCTGGCAGACCCTCCACAGACTCGTCTACGTCGCGGCCGTCTGCGGCGTGATCCACCTGCTCTGGATCGTCAAGGGCAACGACCTGCGCGAACCCGCGACTTACGCCGCGATCCTCGCCGCGCTGCTGGTCATCCGCGTGTTGCCGCGACGCCCCTACTTCGGGAAGTTGGCGATCAGCTTGGTCGCGATGATCTCGCCCATCCTGTCGTAACCCCACTGCGTGGGGTGCAGACCGTCAGGGCACATGTCGATGAGGACGAAGCGCTCGCGCCGGACCTGCTGTTCTTCGGCCAGCAGGTACGTCAGGTTTCCAAGTTGCTCGGCGGCCCACAGGTCCACGGCGGGCTCACCGGTGGCTTCGTTGATGCCATAGGAATCGAAGCGTGTGAGAAGCACGCGCAGGCCCTTCGCCTTGGCGTCCTGCGTGACGACGCGCAGCGAATCGCGCACTCGTTCCGGTGTACGCCCGTCGTTCAAATCGTTGACGCCCTCCAATACGACGATCACGTCGTGGGGTGCCAGATAGTCGGCTGGACGCGGCTGTGCACCGTTGGGCGGCGGTTCGGCATAGAAGCAGTTGGGTAGCCCGGCCGTGCAGCGGGCCGCCCGTGTCTCGCCGTCAGGAACAATCGCTTCACCGGGCCAGCCGGCGTTGGTCACGAGTACGTACTGGCCGTACTGCGGTACCGCGCGCAACCCGTTTCTCAGCACGAGCGGGTACGGGCGGTCGACGTGCAAATCGACTTTCTGGCCGGCGACGATCTTGTTGGTCACGCCCCACGTGATGCTGTCGCCGAAGGCCAGGATGCTGAAGTAGCGCGTGAAGTTCGGCGCGTTCATGTAGCGGCCGTTGGTCAGGACCGCCACGGGCACGGGCCCGGCGTTTCCGTAACCACCTGCTTGCGTTCGTGCCGGCGTGGTGAACGTGATCTCCGTTGACGTGACCGATGAGGGCAGCACGCGCTGGCCCGCGAAGTACACCTCGGTGGTGCCGCCGAACCCGGAGCCGGTGATCGTCACCGACGTGCCTCCGGACAGCCTTCCTGACGTGGGCGCCATGCTCGTGAGGCTGACGGCGACAGGCTTGTTCGCGGGCGCCGTGATGGCGCCGGTCCATGGCGTGCCGCCGTTGGCGTGGCCGCCCGTGAAGTCGTTCCAGTACATGGCGCGCTCGGCGACGAATGGCAGCGGCGAGTCGCCCACCGATTCGAGGAACGCGGCGAAGCGCCGGCCGTTCAACAGCGCGTAGTCCGGGTCTGCAGTGCCGCCCTGTACGACGGGCCAGATGTTGGTGCGCGTGTTGGCCGCCACTGGCACCGTGACGACGACGCCGCGCCCGTCTTCGGTGACGAAGGTGGCGCGCACCTGGATGGGCGACGCGTTCGGGTTCACCAGCAGGAAGAAGCTGTCGAACGTCGCGCCGGACGGATCGCCGCCCTGCCGTCCCTCGGCGAACGCCCACGTCGTCTGTGGCGCTTCGATCCCCGCGACAGCGTGGCCCTCCTTCCAGGGGAAGACCGGACGCGTGGGGTCGGTCGCGCTCGGCGTACCCCAGTACACGGCGCGCTCGGCGACGATGGGGATCGTGCTCTCGAGCTTCACGGAGAAGGACACGCCCGGCAGCAGGAGCGGACCATCCTCGCCATCGCGTTCCGCGTCGGTCCAGATGTTGAAGCGGCTCTTCTTGCCGACCGTGTACGTCTTCGTGATCGGCGTGCCGGCGTCGAGGTAGTACGTGGCCGTGACCTGCGCCGGCGTGTCGGCGTCGTTGCCGATCAGGATGAACGTCTCGAAGGCGATCGAGGGATTGCCGCCCGTGAACCCCTCGGCGAAGTACCACGTGGATTTCGGTTCCGCGATGCCGAGCTCGTCGTGCCCGCTTTTCAGCGAGTCGAAGTACATCGCGCGCTCGGCCACGATGGGACCCGTGGCCTCCACCACCGTGGAGAACCCCTCGCTGGCGAGTGGCTCCTCGGACGTCGGCCACAACGTCTCGCGGCCCCCTGGGGGGATCGCCCTGTTGACGGTGATGGTCGAACCGTTGCTGCGCAGGTATGTGACGTCGGCCGTGACGGGCGTCGTTCCGGGGTTGGCCAGGAGGATGAAGGTCTGGAAGATGCCGCCAGACCCTTCCGCGAGGACCCAGCGCGTGGCAGGTGCCGTGGTGCCACTCGCACTCGATCCGCCTCCATAGGGCACGGCATCCTGTGGGAAGAACAGGCTACGCTCCACGATGATGTCGGCCGGCGTGTCGGTGCCCTTGATCACGGCGGAGACGCGGGCCGATGCGGCACCGTTCAGGCCGGGGAACGACTGCTTCAGGTTCACCGTGAGACGGCCGGTGGCCGGCAGCGTGAACGTGACGGGATTGGGACCCGTGAAGATGGCGTCGCTGCCGGGGAGCAACTGGACGCTCACGGTGAGCGCCGCGCCAGACGGATTCCCGACGAGGATGTCTTCATCGAAGATGGCGTTGCTGGCGCCTTCGGCCAGGAACCACGTACTGGCGCTCTGTGCGAACGCATCAGTGCTGCAGCACAGCAGCATCACCAGGAGCAGGACACGCATGGGCATACAGGTATCGACGGGTCAGGACGTCCCGAGCCCTTGAGCGTACCGCGCCTCACCGGACCGGAGCAACACGGCCGGGCACCGGACACCAGCATTCGTCATTCGACATTCGGCATTCGTCGCTCCCACATCTCGATCCGTGGATTGATCTTGTCGAGATTGGTCAGGCCGAGCTGCGTGTAGCGCGACAGGTAGGCGGGATGGGCCTGGAACGCCCACCACGGCACCGGCGCCTGCCACGCCGTGCGCAGCCCATATCCGAGTGTGCCGTCCTCGAGCGCGGTCCGCATCTGGAAGCCCGTCGGATCACGCGCGTCGTAGCGATTCATCCAGGCGCGATCGAAGACCAGCACGGCAGGGGTCCACTGCGCCACGTCCTCGGCCGACGCCTGGAGGTCCACGACGGGGAGGGTGTCGGTGCGCGGCAGGTACGTACGCGGCGAGAGGAGCCCGACGAGCTCGCGCCGGGCCGCAGCGCGATCGATGAGCACGCGCTCGGCCACGTAGCGCGAGTCACGCGTCATCAGGACGTTACCTGTCAGCGCGTGTCCAGCGGTGTACGCGATCCCGAGTGCACCAAGTATCGCGACGGCCGGGCGCCATTGTCGCTCGCGCCAGAGTCGCAGGGCGAACGGGCCGGCGAGCGCGGCGAGGAGCACCGCCACACCGAGGAGGAACCTGTCGTACGTGTAGCGGATGACGGGCAGGAACAGCCCGGCGTACGACAGGAGTGGCACGGCGACAGCCACGGCCAGGCCGCGACGTTCCCGCGTGGCCCACACGACGGCCGCCGCCGTCAGGACGAACAGCGGGATGCCGAACATGAACGAGAGCAGCTCGAACTCGAGCGCGAGCAGGCGCAGTTGTCCCGCAAGCGTCGCGGGCACCATCGGGGCATAGGTCCCCACGCGCGCGACCTCGATGTGTCGCGGGAGCGTCGTCCAGTCGAACGGCACGAGATAGATGGCCGCGAGCGTACCTGCGGCGACCAGTGCCGCCTGCGCCCACACGCGATCGAACAGCGCGGTACGCCACGGTGTGTCCGCGGTATCCGTGACGGCCTGCCGCCGAAGCACGATGAGCCAGGCGGGCATCAACAGCAGGAATCCCGCGGCCTGATCCTTCGTGCCGACGGCACAGGCGCCAAAGAACGCCGCGAGCCACACCAGCCGCGGCGACCACGACCGTGCCAGCGCGGCCACGCACGTACACGACGCCAGCGTCCAGTAGAGATACGGCACGTCCACGTTGGCCGTCTTCGCGTAGTAGAGGAGCGTGCTGCACGACGCGGCGGCCGCGACCGCTGCAAGGCCTTCGCGGGCCGAGCCGTGCAGACGCACCATCAACGAGAGCCACGCGAGGCAGCCGGCCGCCATCAGGACCGTCACGGCACGCATCGACGCGTGCAGCACGAAGGTCCCCGGATACGCGCTCGCCACCCAGCCGTCTGCGGCCGATGCCGTCTCGATGATCGTCGGGAGGGGCGCCAGGATGTAGAAGTGCAGCGGCGGATAGATCGAGGCCCACGGCGCGACGAAGCGTGCGGCGATGCCGTCGAGGAGCCGTTCCGGCGTGAGTTCGTCGGGCGCCCAGCCATCGACGTCGGCGGGCAGGCCCCAGCAGAGCCCCCACACCATCGGCATGGCGGCGATGGCGAGCGCGAGGGCCAGGGCTGTCCCCGCACGCGGCAGACCGGCCAGGCGCTCGACTGTCCTGAACGCGCGTACGCCGATCGCCAGGAGCAGCGCAAGGTAGGCCCCGCAGCCCGCGGCCGTCGTCAGCCACGGCAGCCAGTCGCGTAACCATCGACTGACGCGAACGCCGAGGGACGTGTCGCCCGTCGCGAAGAGACGACGCGTGGCGTCGAGACGACGCGACAGTCCGCCGGGCTGACCGATCCACGTGTCGAGGTATGCGTCGCCGCCGGCTTGCTCGTAGTCGATCCTGATGGCATGCCGGCCAGCGGTGATGTCGCGCACGCCGAAGCGCCACGTGCGCGGATGGAGTCCGCCGTTGTCGACCACGAGGTGCCCGTCGATCCACACCCGCGACCCATCGTCGGACGCAACGGAGAACAGATGCGGGCCGGATCGGGCGGCGAGGAAGGTGCCGGTCCACGTTACGCGGAACACGTCGCCCGGGACGAGCGCGCGCAACGATGTG
>JADLFL010000049.1 GCA_020845575.1 Acidobacteriota bacterium
AGGCGGCAGCCGCGGAAGCCGAGCATCGGGTTGAACTCGTGCAGTTCGTGCACGCGTTGCTGCACCTTCTCCACCGGGATGCGCATCTTCTTCCCGAGGTCGCGCTGCTGGTCCTCGGTGTGCGGCAGGAACTCGTGGAGCGGCGGATCGAGGAAGCGGATCGTGGCCGGGTACCCCTTCAGCTCCTTGAAGATGCCGAAGAAGTCCTCGCGCTGGTACGGCAGCAGCTTGGCGAGCGCCGCCTCACGTGCCTCGAGCGACTCGGCGAGGATCATCTCGCGCATCGCGTCGATGCGGTCGCCCTCGAAGAACATGTGCTCGGTACGCGTGAGCCCGATGCCCACGGCGCCGAACGCGATGGCGTTGCGCACCTGCTCCGGCGTGTCGGCGTTGGTCCGCACGCTCATGCGCGTGGCGTCGGCGCACCACTTCATGAGCTGCGCGAAGTTCTTGTAGGTGCGGCCCTTCTTCGCGTCCTTGTCGTTGGCGAGCAGGCCGGCGATGACTTCCGACGCGCCCGTCTCGATGCGGCCGGCGTACACCTCACCGGCCGTGCCGTCGATCGAGAGCCAGTCGCCTTCCTTGTACGTCTGGCGGTCGACCGTCAGCGTCCGCTTGTCGTAGTCGATCTGCAGCGCGGCGGCGCCGCACACGCAGACCTTGCCCATCTGGCGCGCCACGAGTGCCGCGTGCGACGACACGCCGCCGCGGGCCGTGAGGATGCCCTCGGCCGCGATCATGCCGCGCAGATCTTCCGGCGACGTCTCGACGCGAACGAGCAGGACCTTCTTGCCCTTCGCCGCGGCCTCCACCGCGCGGTCGGCGTTGAAGTACACCTCGCCGGACGCCGCGCCGGGCCCCGCGGGCAGCCCCCTGGCGATGACCGACGCCTTCTTCACCGCCACGCGGTCGAAGATCGGCGCGAGCACCTGATCGAGCTGGTCTGCCGGCACGCGCGTGACGGCCGTCTTCCAGTCGATGAGGCCTTCCTTCACCATCTCCGTGGCGATGCGCACCGCGGCCACGCCCGTGCGCTTGCCGTTGCGCGTCTGGAGCATGTAGACGGTGCCTTCCTGGATCGTGAACTCGAAGTCCTGCATGTCCGTGAAGTGTCCTTCGAGCACCTTGCGGATCCGATCGAGCTCCTTGTAGGCCTTCGGCATCTCCCTGGCGAGCTGCGCGACGGGCTCCGGCGTGCGCACGCCGGCCACCACGTCTTCGCCCTGCGCGTTGATGAGGAACTCGCCGTAGAAGACCTTCTCGCCCGTCGCGGGGTCTCGCGTGAACGCCACACCCGAGCCCGAGCTGTCGCCCGTGTTGCCGAACACCATCGCCTGCACGTTCACCGCCGTGCCCCACTCGGCCGGGATGTTGTACTTGCGGCGGTACACGATCGCGCGATCGTTCATCCAGGAGCCGAACACGGCACCAGCGGCGCCGCGCAGCTGCTCCCAGGGGTCGGACGGGAACGCCTTGCCCGTACGCTCCTTCACCAGCTTCTTGAAGAGGACGATGATCGCCCTGAGGTCGTCGGCGGTGAGCTTGTTGTCCTCGAGCTCGCCGTTGCCGTACGTCTTGTGCTTGTAGTGCTCCAGCACGCTCTCGAACGGCTCGTGATCCTCACCCTGACGCTTCTGCACGCCGAGCACCACGTCGCCGTACATCTGGATGAAGCGGCGATAGCAGTCCCACGCGAAGCGCGAGTTCTGCGTCGCCTTCTCCAGCGCCACCACCGTCTCGTCGTTGAGGCCGAGGTTGAGGATGGTGTCCATCATGCCCGGCATCGAGTCGCGCGCGCCGGAGCGGACGGCCACGAGCAGCGGGAACTTCTTCGCGTCCCCGAACTTGTAGCCCATGATCTTCTCGATCTTCGCGATGCCCTGCTGCAACTGGCCTTCGAGCGCCGCCGGATAGGTGCGCTTGTTGGCGTAGTAGTACGTGCAGACATCGGTCGTGATCGTGAACCCCGGCGGCACGGGCAGGCCGATGCGCGCCATCTCGGCGAGGTTGGCGCCCTTGCCGCCGAGCAGCGGCTTCATCGAGCCATTGCCGTCGGCCTTGCCGGCGCCCCAGCTGTAGACGTACTTGTCTGCCCTGGCAGACACCGCGGCGCGCGAGGCGGGCTTGCGCGCGGCGACCTTGCGCGAAGCGGCCTTCCGGGCAGGCGCGGCCTTGCGGGCCGGGGTGGACTTCCGGTTGGCGGGACGCGCGGTCTTGCCCTTGGGCGAGGCGGCGCGGGCGGCTTTCTTGGCCATGTACGCTATGACTCCTGTTGTGCGTGGGTGGAAGCGGGAACGCGTCAGGCCTGCGGTCCCGCGATGGAAGACAAGTCGGCGATGGCGCGCACGCTGTCGCGCAGATCCGCCAGCAATGCCAGACGGGCCTGCCGCAGCGCGGCATCATCGACCATCACGAAGACGTCGGTGAAGAACCGATCGACAGCCGGCCGCAGCGCGGCAACGTCCTGAAGTGCCCGCGTGTAGTCGGCCTCCGCCACCGCCGCGGCGATGGTGGTCCGGCGTGCGGCGAGGGCATCGGCAAGCGCCAGTTCCGACGGTTCGACGAGCGCCGCACGAATCGCGGCGATGTCGCGACTGCCGGCCTCGGCCACCGGCACGTCCTTGACGATGTTGGTGGCGCGCTTGAAGAGCACGGCGAGCGGTTCGAAGTCTGCCGATGGGCGCACGGCGCGCAACGCGTCGAGCCGCTGCCGCACCGACAACGGCGAGAGTCCCGCCACCCCCTGCCCCTCGGGCAGGACCGCCGCGATCTCGTCGGCGCGATACCCGCGCTTCTCGAACAGGAACCGCAGCCGATCGACGATGAAGGTACCCAGCGCGGTCATGGCCGCCGGATTCTCGGCCACGCCCTGCTCGGCATACGCGCGCTGCGCCGCAGCCAGGATGCCGTCGAGCGTCACCTGCCGCGTCACACCGCCGACCTCCGGCAGATCGACGAGCACCTTGACCAGGCCCTGCGCGGCACGTCGCAGCGCGAATGGATCGCGCGTGCCCGTCGGCTGCTCGCCCGCGGCGAACAGACCTACCAGCGCGTCGACCTTGTCGGCCACCGACACGGCCGCCCACGTCAGCGCGGCGTCACCGAGTTGCGCGGCACTGGGCGCCTGCTGCGCCTCGACGCCCACCGGCTGGTACTGGTGATAGATCGCTTTCCAGACACCGGTGCCGAGCCCATCTTCGCGGGCGTAGATCCCGCCCATCTGGCCCTGGAGCTCGGTGAACTCGCGCACCATGTCCGAGGTGAGATCCGCCTTGGCGAGCCGGCCCGCCGTTCCCGCAGCGTCGGCCTGCGCGGCAGTGCCGCCGAACGCCTCGGTGACGATCCAGCGCGCCAGCGTATCGAGCCGCGCGGCCTTGGCGGCGTAACTGCCGAGCGCCTTGTGGAACAACAGCGTGTCGAGGCGCGCCAGTTTGGCCGAAAGTGGCGCGCGTCTATCGGCATCCCAGAAGAAGCGCGCATCGCGCAGGCGGGCCGTGAGCACGCGCTCGGCGTTGATGGCGATCTTCTGCGGCTGCTCCACCTCGATGTTGGTGACCGCGAGGAACGCCGGCAGCAGCTTCTGCTGGTCGTCCAGCACCGGGAAGTAGTGCTGGTGATGAATCATCGTCGTCGAGAGGACCTCGTCTGGCAGCGAGAGGAACTCCGGCGGGAACACGCCCGCCACGACCGATGGGTACTCGACCAGGTCGGCGACTTCGTGCAGCAGCGCGGCGTGCGAGGCCACGCGTCCACCGAGGCGGCGGGCGTGCGCGTCGAGTTCGCGCACCAGGCGATCGTGGCGCTCCGAGTGCTCCAGCAACACGAAGTGCTCACCGAGCCGCTGCTTGTAGTCGCTGACGCTGCGGACCTTCACCGACCGGCCGGGACGGCCGCTCATCGCCAGGAACCGGTGCCCGTATGTGACCGCGCTCGTTCGCACGTCCTGCACGAGGCTGGACTGCGCGCCGGGATTGCGGCGGATGACGAACGGCACCACGCGTCCGCCGAACAGGAACAGCAGCCACCGGATCGGGCGGCCGAACGTGAACTCTCCCTTCCCATCGTCGAGCCACGCGTCCCAGCGCATCTGCTTCGGAAACGAGAGGTCGCGCAACGTGGCACCGAGCACGTCTGGCAGCACGTCGACAGCCGCGCGGCCGCGTTCGCGCTTGACAACCGAGAGGTACTCCCCCTTCGGCGTGGTGACGCGCGACAGGTCGCCCACGTCGACGCCGTACTTGCGCGCAAAGCCCACCGCGGCGGGCGTAGGCGTGCCGTCGGCCGTGAACGCCGCGGACACGGCGGGCCCGCTCACGTTCTCTTCCAGATCGGACTGGCGCTCCGACACACGCGCAACCCAGGCCGTGAGGCGACGCGGCGTGGCGCTGCTCTCGACGGGACCATCGGTGTTCAGCCGGAAGTCGGCCAGGCGTTGCGTCACGCGTTGCGCCAGGTGGTCGGTGAGCGCCGGCAACCACGACGCGGGAATCTCCTCGCAGCCGATTTCGAGCAGCAGTTCGCGATCCATAGGCTCCGGACTAGGCGCTGGCGGCCGGCGATTCGACGTCCGCACCGGCGTACGCGCGGGCGATCGCCACGGCAAGCTGGCGCACGCGCAGGATGTAGGCGGTGCGCTCGGTGACGCCGATGCCACCGCTGGCGTCGAGCGTGTTGAACAGGTGCGAGCACTTCAGGCACTGCTCGAGCGCGGGCAGCACCAGGCCGTCGGCGATGAGTCCCTGCGCCATCGCGTAGTGGCTGTCGAACAGATCGCGGTTGAACGCCGCGAAGGCCTCACCTCCGACGCCGACCTGGCCGAACGCGTACCGCGACTGCTCCACTTCGTCGCGATGCCTGACGTCGCCATAGGTGACGCCAGGCGCCCACTCCATGTCGTAGACGTTGGTGACCTTCTGGAGCACCATCGCCAGCCGCTCCAGGCCGTACGTCAGTTCGGCGGCGATGGGCGACAGCTCGAGCCCCCCCGCCTGCTGGAAGTACGTGAACTGCGTGATCTCGAGTCCGTCGAACAGCACCTGCCAGCCGATGCCCCAGGCGCCGAGCGTGGGCGACTCCCAGTTGTCTTCCTCGAAGCGGATGTCGTGCGCGCGCGTGTCGATGCCGCAGGCTTCGAGACTCTGGAGGTACAGGTGCTGCACCTCGTCGGGCGCCGGCTTGAGGATCACCTGGAACTGGTGGTGTTTGTAGAGGCGATTCGGGTTCTCGCCGAAGCGCCCGTCGGCTGGGCGGCGCGATGGCTGGACGTACGCCACGTTCCAGTGCTGCGGACCGAGCACGCGGAGGAACGTCTCCGGGTTCATCGTCCCTGCGCCGACCTCCAGATCCAGCGGCTGCTGGAGCAGACATCCCTGCGCGGCCCAGTATTGCGAGAGCTTGAAGATGAGGTCCTGAAAGGTCACGTATTGATCTCTCGCAGTACACGAGCCGATCTCGGCTCACGATCGAGGTGCCACACGAGCAGCAGCCGATGGGCCGCCGCCAACTGCGTCAGTGCCTCGCCCGACACCAACAGCCCACCGAGCGACCCCGGCGGCGCCACCGCGGACTCGGCGATGAACCGCAGCGCCCCGGCCGGTACCGTCACCCCATGCGCATGCGATCCGCATCGGCGGCAGACGAACCAGTGCGACCGCGGCTCGAGCACCGCGCCATCCTGCAGCGCGTCACCGCACTGCGGACACGCGTCAGCCGATGGATACACGCCCTGGAGCCGCAGCAGCCAGAACTCGAAGTACCGCGCCAGCCGCTCGGCGTCACCGCCGGCCACGAGCGCATCGAGCACCGCGACACCGAGCCGGTACAGGCGCTCCTGCGGGTCGTTCTCGAGCGCCCACTCGTCGAGCAGCTCCGCGAAGTACCCGGCGTAGGCACACGCCTCGCCGCCGACCGTCAGCGGCGATCCGAGCACGTCCGCGTACTCGAACCGCACCAGGTCGCGATGTTCGCGCTCCTGATACGCCACTCGCACGTGCGTGAAGGGCTCGAGCGCACCGCCGAATCGCTTGCGCGACCGGGCGCCGCCACGCGCCACTCCTCGCTTCTTGCCCCGATCCCGGGTGAGCATCACGACCAGTCGATCGCTCTCCCCGAGCCGGTATGTCCGCAGGACGAGCGCCTCGCCGGTGTACAGCGCCATGCGGCCAGTCCGGTATTCTACCCTGCCGGCCGCAGATACCTGAGGAAAACGTGCCCCAGGCCGAGGAAGGCGAAGAAGCCGAAGACGTCGGTGAGCGTGGTGATGAACACCGATGACGCCAGCGCGGGATCCACTTTCGCGGCCCGGAGTCCCAGCGGCACCAGGGTGCCGGCCGTCGCCGCCACGAACATGTTGATGACCATGGCGAGGCCGAGGATGAGTCCGAGCCACGGGTCGCCCTGCAGCAGCCACGCCATCAGCGCCGCCGCCAGACCCACGCCGCACCCGTTGCCGAGCCCCACCAGCGCTTCCTTGAGCAGCGCCTTCCGCGAATTGGCGAACGTCAGTTCGCCGAGCGCGATGCCGCGGACGATCACCGTCAGCGTCTGCGTGCCGGCGTTGCCGCCCATGCCGGCGACGATGGGCATGAAGACCGCGAGCGCCGTCGCCTGACTGATCGTCGATTCGAACGCCTTGACCACTCCGGCCGAGATGAACGCCGTCACGAGGTTCACGTACAGCCACGGGAGGCGCTTGCGCAGCGAACTGCCGGGCGGGGAGAAGACGCTGTCGTCGGTGGAGACGCCTGCCAGCCGGTAGATGTCTTCGGTGGCCTCGTCCTTGATGACGTCGATCACGTCGTCGACGGTGATGACGCCGACCAGCTTGTTCTCGAGATCGACAACTGGGATGGCCAGGAGGTTGTACGAGGCGACCTGCCGCGCCACTTCTTCCTGATCGGTGTCCACGCGCACGCTGAGGAGATCGCCCGTCGCGATGCGCTTGAGCGGCGTCTCCGGCGCCACCAGGAGCAGCCGCCGCAGCGACGTCACACCCACCAGGTGGTTCCGCTCATCGACGGTGTACAGGTAGAACACCATCTCGACGTCGCGGGCCGCCTGCAATTCGGTGATGGCCTCGCCCACCGTCAGCTCCTCGGAGAGGGCGAAGACGTTGGGGTTCATGATGCGGCCGGCGGTGTACTCGGGGTACTCCAGGAGTGCCTCGACCTCCGTGTCCTGCTTGCCGCGCATCAGGTCGAGCACGCCACGCGACAGATCCTCCGGCAGCGCCTCGACGATGGCTGCCGCGTCGTCTGATTCGAGCTCTCGAACGTAGCGGGCGATGTCTTCGGCCGAGCGCCCTTCGAGGAGGTGCGCGCCAATCTCGGGACCGAGTTCGCTCAGGGCCTCCATGGCGAGGCGCGGGCTGCGATCGAGGAGAACGTCGAAGGCGGTCTGCCGCTCGCGATCGTGCAGCTCACCGAGCACCGCGGCGAGATCGGCGGGGTGCTGCTTCTGCAACAGATTCAGCAGGTTGGCCGTCGCCCCGACGCGGATCAGCCGCTTGACCGAGGCCTGGACGACGTCGATTTTGCGCTGCGGCATGGGGGCGTGGGCGCGCGCTGGTCCGTCACCACGACGGTTCGAGCCACGCCGATCACGTCACATTACCACCAAGGGTGGCCAGTGCAATGCCGAATGCCGAATGCCGATGTCATGGGCCTGGCAAGCCCGGCCCCTACGTCCCCGGAGAGACATCGCATCACCTCGGTGCAGGGGCCTGGCTTGCCCGGCCCGTTGCCGTTCGTCAGCGCTTGCGCCTGGGGAGGCCGAGGTCGTCGAGCGTGCGCTCGTTGTCGCGCCAGTCCTCCCTGACCTTCACATGGAGGTCGAGATACACGCGACGTTCGAAGAAGGCTTCGATCTGCTGGCGGGCAGCGGTGCCGATGGCCTTGATCATCGCGCCGCGGCGGCCGACGATGATGGGCTTCTGCGACGGCTCCTCGACGAGGATGCTGCAATAGATCGCCAGCGGCCCCTCCTCGTCGTCCTCCGGCTCTTCGTAGCGATCGACGACGACGGCCGTGGTGAACGGCAGCTCGGCGCGCGTGTGCGCCAGCACCTGCTCGCGCACCATCTCCGCCGCGAGCGCGCGCGACGACTGATCCGTGAGGTAGTCGTCCGGATACAGCGGCGGACTCTCGGGCAGGTGCGACAGCAGCACGCGCTCGAGCGTGTCGACGTTCTCTCCCGTCGCGGCAGACACCGGCACCACGTCGGCGAACGTGTGCTTCGCGGTGAACCACTCGATGAGCGGCAGCAGCCTGTGCTTGGCGAGCCTGTCGATCTTGTTCAGCACCAGCACGACGGGCTTGTCGATCTGCGCCAGCAGACCCAGCAGGAACTCCGTCCCTCGTCCGACGTCCTCCGACGCATCGATCACGAGCGCGACGACGTCTGCCTCGCGCGCGGAGCCGACAGCCGCGTCGACCATCCGCACGTTCATGCGGTGCATCGGACGATGGACACCCGGCGTGTCGAGATAGAGGATCTGCCCCTCGGGCAGGCTCTTCGCGCCGAGGATGCGCGTGCGCGTGGTCTGCGGCTTGTCCGAGACGATGGCGAGGTGCGCGCCGACCAGCCGGTTCAGCAGCGTGGACTTGCCCGCATTGGGTCGTCCGAGCAGCGACACGAAGCCCGATCGCGTCACGACTCGCCCCGCTCGTCGGGCATGCGGCGTACGCGCACCTTCAGCACGCGACGCCGCTCCGCTTCGAGCACTTCGATGTCCAGCCCGTCCTCCTGAATGTGCTCACCCACTGCAGGCACGCGACCGAGTCGGCTCATGAGATACCCGCCGACCGTCTCGAACCCTTCGCGCTCGATGGCGACACCGAGACGCTCCGTGAGCTCGTCCACGTCGACCTTGCCGCTGAACACCCACGTGTCGTCGGGCTCCTCGACGATGGGCTCGGCTTCGAGGTCGTATTCGTCGCGAATCTCGCCCACGAGTTCCTCGACCAGATCCTCCACCGTCACGAGTCCCGCCGTGCCGCCGTACTCGTCGACGACAAGCGCCGTCTGCGTACGCGTCCGCTGCAGCTCCTTCAGGAGCTCCGGGGCGCGCTTGGTGGCGGGCACCACGTGCGCGGGTCGCACGAGCGCGGCGAAGGACTCCTCGTCGCCATGTCCCACGCCCTTGAGGAACACGTCCTTCATGTGCACGAACCCCACCACATCGTCGAGGCTCTCGCGGTACACGAGCAGGCGCGAGTACTCGGACTCGCGCAGGCGTGTCCGCAAATCGCCAAGCGTCGCATCGTCGCGAATCGCCACGATGTCGGGGCGGGGCGTCATGACTTCACGCACGAGTCGCTCCTGGAAGCCGACCAGCGAGCGGAACAACTCACGCGCCTCTTCTTCCTCTTCCTCGTCGGATGTCGGCTCGGGCTCGGTCTGCGCCGCGGCGATGACCTCCTCGTCCTCCGGCCCCTCGTCGATGCGACGCTCGTTGCCGTTGACGCCAGCCAACGCGTGCGTGAGCGGCGAGAACGCGCGCGCCACGACGGCGAACGACGGCAGGAGCATCGTGAGCACCTGCTGCGGGTTGCGCCGCACGAGCATCTGCGGCAGCAGCAGGAAACACACGAACACGAACACGAGCATCGAGACGAAGAACATCCAGATGCCGTGCTCGGTACGTCCCACGCCTTCGACGTGCGCGAGCAGCGCGGAGACGACCACCGTGTCCACGCCGAGCAGCACCCGCGCCGGGAAGAACAGCGACGGCGGATCTTCGAGGAACGCGCCGAGCAGATCGCGCGGGCCGGACGTGCTCTCGGCGTGCATGCGCAGCGAGAAGCGCATCAGGGCGCTGAACGCCGCGAGGATCGTCCCGAGATAGACAGCCGTACACGCGAGCAGGAACACGACGAGCGGAATCACGCGCGCGTCTCCCGCTCGATGAGTCCCGCCGTCAGTCCGCCCTTGCGTCGCAGCCGCGCCTCGACGCGACGCATCAGGCCATCGTCTGTCTCGTGGTCGTAACCGAGCAGGTGCAACAGGCCGTGGAGCGCCAGCACCTTCAGTTCCGTGGCGTACGCATGCCGTGCCGCGGCTGCCTGCCGGCGCGCCACGCCCGTCGCGATCACGATGTCGCCAAGGTGGCGCACCTGACCGCGTACACGCGGACCGTCATCGTCTGCCGGGAAGGAGAGGACGTCTGTGGCGCGATCCACGCCACGCCACTCGCGATTGAGGCGACGCATGGCCGCATCGCCGGTGAGCACGATCGTGACAGTGCCGCGCGCGCGTGCGGGTGCCGTGGCCGCCAGCCAGCGCGCCAGGCCCGGTGTACGTACCGGACGGCCGTTGCGCGTGCAGACGGTGATGTGAAGAGTCGCGGGGTCGGCGTCCATGACCGTCAGCCCTGCGTGCCGGCGCGCGCGTCGTGCGCCGCGTAGGCCTGGACGATGAGCTGCACGAGCTTGTGCCGCACCACGTCGCGATCGGTGAAGCGGACAAAGGCGAGACCGTCCACCGATTCGAGCACGCGCAGCGCGTCGATGAGCCCCGACGGACGGCCGTACGGCAGATCGATCTGCGTGATGTCCCCCGTCACGACGGCCTTGCTGCCGAAACCGAGCCGCGTCAGGAACATCGTCATCTGCTCGGACGTGGTGTTCTGCGCCTCATCGAGAATCACGAAGGCATCGTTGAGCGTGCGTCCGCGCATGAACGCGAGCGGCGCGACCTCGATCGTGCCGCGTTCGAGCAGGCGCTCCACCTTGTCGGCCTCGAGCATGTCGTAGAGCGCGTCGTACAGCGGGCGCAGGTACGGATTGACCTTTTCCTGCAGATCGCCGGGGAGGAATCCCAGCTTCTCGCCCGCCTCGACCGCCGGCCGCGTGAGCACGATGCGACTCACCTTCTTGGCGAGCAGGCTGGCCACGGCCTGCGCCATGGCGAGATAGGTCTTGCCCGTACCCGCGGGGCCCACACCGAAGACGATGTCGTGCTTCTCGATGGCCTCGAGGTACTGCCGCTGCGTCGGCGTCTTCGGCACCACCTGCCGCTTGGCCGACGCGCGCACGCTGCCCTTGAGGAAGTGATCGCGGAGGTCGAGTGCAGGATGCTGCGCGGCCAGGCGCATCGCGTCCTTCACTTCGCCGCGCGCGAAGCGATAGCCGTCGCGCAGGAGCGCGCCGAACTGGCCGACGAATGCCTCCACGCGATCGGCCCGATCGCCGTCGCCATCGACGACCAACTCGTGGCCGTTCGTGCGGACCCGCACGCCGAACAGATCCTCGAGCAGGCGGAGGTTGTCGTCATAGGCGCCGAACAGGACGTCGACGCCTTCGTCAGGAACCGGAATGGAGCGCGGAGCCGAGGCTGCGATACGAGAGTCTCCTGTCGACGGGCGGAGCGGAGCCCGCCCACCCGTCAGGATGGGCAGACCGTAGCATGCCGCTTTGCGGTCAGGCAAGCGGCTTGAGGTGCAGTTCCTTCCACTGCCGCGCGTCGACGGTCGACGGCGCGTCGGACATCAAATCCACGGCCGCGGCCGTCTTCGGGAACGCCATCACGTCGCGGATCGACGACTCGCCCGCCAGGATCGCGATGATGCGGTCGAGGCCGAACGCGATGCCGCCGTGCGGCGGCGTGCCGTACTCGAGCGCGTCGATGAAGAAGCCGAATCGCAGCCTGGCGTCCTCGTCGGAGATACCGAGCAGGCGGAACATCTGGCGCTGCATCTCCGGGTCGTGGATACGGATGCTGCCGCCGGCGATCTCGCTGCCGTTCAGCACGAGGTCGTAGGCCTTGGCGCTGACCTCCCCCGGTGCGTCGGTGAGGCGCGCGAGGTCGGCGTCGGCGGGCGCCGTGAACGGGTGGTGCATCGCCACCCAGCGGCGCTCGTCGGCGTCCCAGTCGAGCAGCGGGAAGTCGACCACCCAGAGAAACTCGAACCTCGACGCGTCGATCAGATTGAACCGCTTGGCGAGCGAGAGCCGCAGCGCGCCGAGCAGCTTGGACACCTCCGCTTCGGGGCCGGCCGTCATCAGGAGCAGGCCGTCGCTGCCGGCGCCCGACTCTTCCAGGGCACGCGCCAGCGCGTCCTCACCCAACGCCTTGGCCGACGTGGTGAGGCCCTTCTCGGTGCGGCGCGCCCAGAGCAGGCCGCCGGCGCCCATCCCGATCGCTTCGGCCACGATCTTGTCGACCTCGGCGCGCGCGATCGTCGCGCCGCCGGGCACCACGAGGCCGCGCAGGACGCCCCCTCCGGCCAACGCATCGCGCACGGGACCGAACGGTGTCTCGGCGAAGATCGCGCCGAGATCCCGGATCTCCATGCCGAAGCGGAGGTCCGGCTTGTCCGACCCGTATCGCGCCATCGCCTCCGCGTACGGCATCTGGCGGAACGGCGTGCTCACCTCGATGCCGCCCTCGCGGAAGACGTCCCTGACCACGCCTTCGACGAGCGAGAAGACGAGCGCCTGCGACGCGAACGAGACCTCGACGTCCACCTGCGTGAACTCCGGCTGGCGATCGGCGCGCAGGTCCTCGTCGCGGAAGCACTTCACGATCTGGAAGTAGCGATCGAGGCCGCCGATCATGAGGATCTGCTTGAAGAGCTGAGGCGACTGCGGCAGCGCGAAGAACTCGCCGGGGTGCACGCGGCTCGGCACGAGATAGTCGCGCGCGCCCTCGGGCGTGCTCTTGGTGAGAATCGGCGTCTCGATCTCGAGGAAGCCGTTGGCGTCGAAGTACCGCCGGAACGCCATCGCCACGCGATGGCGCAACATGAGGTTCTTCTGCATGCGCTGGCGGCGCAGATCGAGATAGCGATAGCGCAGGCGCGTGTCTTCGGCGACGAAGCTCTCGTCGGCGATGGCAAACGGCGGCCGGCGCGCGTCGTTGAGCACGCGCAGTTCGGCGATGCGAACCTCCACGTGACCGGTCTCGAGCTTGTCGTTGACGGTCTCGGCCGCGCGTGGCGCGACGGTGCCGAGAATCGCCACGACCATTTCCGTCTTCAGCTTCTTGGCCTGCCCGAGCAGCGGCTCCGTTTCGGTGACCACCTGCGTCACGCCGTAGCGATCGCGGATGTCGAGGAAGATGACGGCGCCCATGTCGCGCACGCGATGCACCCAGCCGAGGAGGACCACGTCCTGCCCCACGTGCTCGGGGCGGAGCTCACCACAGGTATGAGAACGGTACAGGGAGCCGAGCTGATGCATGTCAAAGGGAAAAGGGAAAAGGGTAACGGACAAGGACAGCGACAAAGGCGGAAGGCCAAAGGGCCAAAGGGGAAGCCAGGGTCGAAGGCTCAAAGCCGCCGGCCCGCGGGCTGAATTGTTACACGAGCATTCCTGTCACGCGTGGGATGGCGTCGGCTCGGGGGATCCGCTGCTGGGCGCCGGTGCGGAGGTCTTTCACCGTCAACTCCGCCGCCGCGCGCTCGTCGTCGCCTTCGACGATCACGAGGGGCACGCCCGTCGATGCGGCGTACTTGAACTGTTTGCCCAGCTTGTCCGCGTCGGGATAGACCTCCACGCGGAGGCCACCCGAGCGGAGGTGGTGGGCCAGGGCCAGGGCGTCGCCGGCGGTGTCGGCGTTCCACTGGGCGATGAGGACGTCGGCCGCGGTGGTGGCCAGGTGCGGAGGGAACATGCCGCGCTCGGTCATCACCACGAGAATGCGTTCGAGCCCCAGCGAGAAGCCAGCCGCGGGTACCTGTTGGCCGAGGAACATGCCGACCAGGCCATCGTAGCGCCCGCCGCCGCCGAGGCTGCCCGCCAGATCGGGCACCGTCATCTCCATGATGCAGCCCGTGTAGTACGAGAGGCCACGCGCCAGGCTCAGGTCCACGCGCAGGTGGCCGTCGGCAGGTGTGCGGGCCGCGAGGGCCAGCACCTGCCGCAACGTGGCGATGCCCGCCGTCGCGGCGGCGTGACTGGCGACACGCGCCTCCACGCGCGAGAGTGCCTCGGCGTTGTCGTGCGCGAGGTCTCCCGTCGCCGGGCGCGCACCGAGGACGTCGAGCACGACGTCGGCGACGTCTGGCGACAGACCGCGGGCCGTGTACTCCCCCTTCACGCCGTCGAGGCCGATCTTGTCCAGCTTGTCGAGCGCCACGAGCGCGTCACCGTGACGGTCCGCGGGCACGCCCGCCACGTCGAGCACACCAGCGAGGACCGCGCGGTGGTTGAGGCGCAGCGTGGCGTCGGTGAACCCGAGCGCCTGCATCGCCTCGCACGCCGCGCCGCACAACTCGGCCTCGACCAGGGGTGATGTGGAGCCGGTGACGTCGACGTCGCACTGGTAGAACTCGCGGAATCGCCCGCGTGCCGGCCGATCGGCCCGCCACACCGGTTGAATCTGATACCGCTTGAAGAACTTCGGCAGCGAACCGCGGTGCTCTGCGACGACGCGTGACAACGGCACGGTGAGGTCGTACCGCAGGGCCAGGTCGGCCTGGCCGGACGCCTCGTGCTCGCCACGCTTCAGGATCTTGAAGATGAGCTGATTGCCCTCATCCCCGTACTTGCCGAGCAGCGTCTCGATGTTCTCGACGGCGGGCGTCTCCAGCGGCTCGAAGCCGTACCGCTCGTAGACACCCCGGATCACGCCGATCACGTACGTGCGGCGGCGAACGTCGGCCGGAAGGAAGTCCCGCATCCCGCGGGCAGGTGCTGTGGAAGCCATGGTCGTGCGGCCGTCAGCCGCGAGTCTCGTATGCCGTGTCGCCTGGCGCGCGTGGCGTTGGTGCGGCCGTGTCCATGTAGTCGAGGCGATAGCCCACGTAGCGCGCCGCGTAGTCGAGGATGGACGCCACCTCCGCATCCGTGAGC
>JADLFL010000050.1 GCA_020845575.1 Acidobacteriota bacterium
CGGCTCACCGCCAAGCTCGAGGATCGCCGCATCCGGGACGGCGAGGTCCGGACCGCGTGCCAGAGCGCGTGCTCGACGCAGGCAATCACGTTCGGCGACCTCAACGATCCCGAGAGCCAGGTGTCGAAGATGCGCGCTGAGCCGCGCAACTACGGCCTGCTCGAGGATCTGAACACGCGGCCGCGCACGACGTTCCTGGCCGCGATTCGCAATCCGAACCCGGTGCTGTCGCCGGAGTCGGCGCACGTGCCGGCGCACGGCGGCGAACATGGCGCGGCGGCAGCAGGTGAATCACAGGGGCAGGCGACGCCTGCCGCGACGCACTAGGCAGGCGGGGCTGGCGCGCCGCGAGGCACGCCGCTGCTGCAGGACTCAGGACAGGACGCGAGGCAACCGTGCTAGACCACCCCAAGGAAGCCGTCCCCGGAGCGCGCTATCTGGCGCCAGGGCACAACTTCGGGTCGATCTCCGACAAGATCTCCGGGATCATCACGGGGCGTACGCCCTTCAGCTGGTTCATCGGCTTCCTGCTGGGATTCAGCATCCTGCAGTTGCTCCTGGTGTCCATCGCGTACCTGGTGTTCAAGGGCACGGGCATCTGGGGCGTCAACAACCCGGTGGCGTGGGGTTTTGCGATCATCAACTTCGTCTGGTGGATCGGCATCGGCCACGCCGGCACGCTGATCTCCGCCATCCTGATGCTGTTCCGGCAGCCCTGGCGCATGTCGATCGCCCGCGCGGCCGAGGCCATGACGGTCTTTGCCGTGGCCTGTGCGGCCATCTTCCCGATCTTCCACACAGGCCGACCCTGGCTCGCCATCTACTGGCTGATGCCGTACCCGAACACGATGGGCCTGTGGCCGAACTTCCGCAGCCCGCTCATCTGGGACGTGTTCGCGGTCTCCACTTACGCCACCGTCTCGATCGTCTTCTGGTACGTCGGCCTCATCCCCGACCTGGCGACGATGCGCGACAGGGCGAAGTCGTCGATCGCGCAGCGCCTGTACGGCATCTTCGCGCTTGGCTGGCGCGGGTCGGCCATCCACTGGCAGCGCTATGAGACGGCGTCGCTGATGCTCGCTGGCCTGAGCGCACCGCTCGTGCTCTCGGTGCACACGGTGGTGAGCTTCGACTTCGCCGTGTCGGTGATCCCCGGCTGGCACGCGACGATCTTCCCGCCGTACTTCGTTGCCGGTGCCATCTACGCGGGCTTCGCGATGGTGCTCACGCTGATGATCCCGATGCGCGCCATCTACGGTCTGCACGACTTCATCACCGAGCGCCATATCGACGCCATGGCCAAGGTGACACTGGCCACGGGCCTGATCGTCTTCTACGGCTACTGCATGGAGGCATTCTTCGGCTGGTACAGCGCCAACCAGTTCGAGGAGTACATGATCGTCAACCGCATGACGGGCCCGTATGCGGGCTACTACTGGGCGCTGATTTTCTGCAACGGCGTCGTCCCGCAATTGCTGTGGTCCAGGCGGGTCCGGTCGTCGCTGCCGGCGCTCTTCGGGGTGTGCATGGTCGTCAACGTCGGCATGTGGCTCGAGCGCTTCGTCATCGTCGTCACCTCGCTGCACCGCGACTTCATTCCCGGGTCGTGGGGCATGTACTACCCGACCTTCTGGGACTGGGGCACGTTCATCGGCACGATTGGCCTGTTCCTGACGCTGTTCTATCTGTTCATCCGTGTGCTGCCCATGATTTCGATCTTCGAGGTCCGCACGCTCACGCCTGCCGCGCACGCCAAGGGAGATGCCCACCATGGCTGATGTCGCACAGGCGCCGGGGCTCTACGGCGTGATGGCCGAGTTCGCCGATGCCACCGAACTGGTGCGCGCGGCCAAGGCGGCCTACGCCGACGGTTACAGGCAGATGGACGCCTATACGGCGGCACCGGTCCACGGTCTGGCCGAGGCGCTCGGCCACGACGACAGGCGCGTGCAGAAATTCACGTTCACCGGCGGCATTTTCGGCTTCGTCGGCGGGTTCGGGCTGTGCTACTGGGCGTCGGTGATCGAGTACCCGATGAACATCGGCGGGCGACCGCTGAACAGCTGGGTGGCGTTCTCGATCCCGACCTACGAGACCACCATCCTGCTGGCCGCGCTCGCCACGGTGGGCGGCATGCTCGCGATGAGCGGCCTGCCGCAGCCGTACCACCCGGTCTTCAACGTCGAGGCGTTCCGCAAGACGGCCACGAGCACGGGATTCTTCCTGTGCATCGAGGCGACGGACCCGCGGTTCGACGCCGCGCGCACGCGGACCTTCCTCGAAGGACTGCACCCGAGGGCCATCAACGAGGTGAACCCGTAGCCATGGCGTCCACATCGACGTTGGTCAGTCCGGTCCGCCGTACCGGCCGTTTCACCGCAGGGCGCCCGGCCGTCGTGGCCGGCGTACTGCTGGCCGCCGCGCTGGTGGCCGGCTGTCGCCAGGACATGCACGACACGCCGCGCTACGAGGCGCTCGAAGCGAGCGACTTCTTCGCCGACAAACGGGCCATGCGTCCGATTCCCGACGGCACCGTCGCGCGCGGCAACCTGCGCGCCGACGATGTGTATTACACGGGCAAGCAGGACGGCGAGCCGATCCACCACCTGCCCGCGCAGATCGAGTTGAACCAGGCGTTGCTCGATCGCGGCCAGCAGCGCTACGACATCTACTGTTCGCCGTGTCACTCGCCGCTCGGCGACGGCAACGGCACCGTGGTGCAGCGCGGCTACAAGCGTCCCGCGTCGTATGCCGACCCGAGGCTCCGCGCCGTGGGCATCGGCTACTTCTACGACGTCATCACCAACGGCTTCGGCCAGATGCCTGACTACGCGGCGCAGGTCGCGCCCGCCGATCGCTGGGCGATCGCGGCGTACATCCGCGCCCTGCAGTTGAGCCAGTCCGGCACGATCGACGATGTGCCCGCGGACCAGCGCGGCACGCTCGACGGACCGGCGGCCGCCGCGCCCCTGGCGTCCCACGAAGGAGGCGCTGCTCATGAGTGAGCCCACTCTCAACCCCGAGCACTTCCAGGCTCCACCGCAGATCGACACGCTGCAGCGCGTGGCGTTCGCGGTCGGGTTGCTCGGCCTCGTCGGCCTGCTCGCCGGCTTTGCCACCGACTCGGCGCAATTCTACAAGTCGTACCTGCTGGGGTATGTGTTCGTGCTCGGCGTGCCCATCGGCAGTCTCGCGCTGCTGATGGTGCACCACCTGTCGGGCGGACGCTGGAGCCTCGTGCTGCGCCGCACGTTCGAGGCCTCGGCCCGCACCATCCCGATGATGGCGGTGCTCTTCCTGCCGGTCATCCTCGGCATCCACGACCTGTATCACTGGTCGCACGCCGACGCCGTTGCGCACGACGCCATCCTCCGGCACAAGGCGCCGTACCTGAACACGACGGGCTTTGTCATCCGCGCCGCGGGCTACTTCGTCGTGTGGTCGGTACTCGCATTGATGCTCTCGAAGTGGTCGGCGCAGCAGGACACCGATCCGTTCCCCGTCGAGCGCTTCAACAAGATCGCCGGCCCCGGTCTGCTGATCCTCAGCCTCACCGTCACCTTCGCGTCGGTGGACTGGGTGATGTCGCTCGACCCGCACTGGTTCTCGACGATCTTCGGCCTGTGGTTCCTCATGGGCATGGCGCTGACCGCGCTGGCGTTCTCGATCGTGGTGGCGGCGCTGCTGCACAACAACGCCAACATGGCGCGCGCGCTCTCGACCGATCGCTTCCACGACTACGGGTCGCTGCTCTTCGCCTTCATCATGCTGTGGGCGTACCTGGCGTACTCGCAGTTCCTGATCGTCTGGTCGGCCAACCTGCCCGAAGAGATTCCGTACTACCTCCGCCGCTTCGGCGACGGCTGGCAGATCGTCACGCTCGTCGTCGTCGTCGGCCACTTCGTGCTGCCCTGGCTGCTCCTGCTGTTCCGCACCACCAAGCGCGTCACCTCGCGGCTGGTCGCCGTCGCGGCGTTCATGCTCGTGATGCGGTTCCTCGACGTGTTCTGGCTGATCGCCCCGTGGGTCAAGCAGGGCGCGTTCGGCGTGCACTGGATGGACGTTGCCGCGGTGTGCGGCGTGTTCGGCCTGTGGGTGGGCGTGTTCTGCCACCTGCTGAAGGGCCGCGCGTTGCTGCCCGTGGGCGACCCCTATCTCCCGGAGGCGTTGGCCGATGGCCACTGATCACCACCACGCCGGCTCGCACGGCGACGATGGCGCTGGTCCGCTGAACCACGAGACGCGTGACATCCCGCTCGATGGCGTCGGCAAGCTGGCCATCGCGTCGGTGCTCATCATCATGCTGACGTCGGTCTCGATGTATGGCACGTTCCGGCTGCTCGACCGCCGTGCGCGCGCCGCGCAGGCGCCCCTGACGAAGATCAACGCCGATCGCGCCGGCGGGGACGCCATCGTGGCGCCCCTGATGGACGCCGTCAACGCGATGGACGCGCAGGGCCGCGCCGCCGCGGGTCCTCGGGTGCTGACCAACGAGCCCGCGTGGCTGCGCCAGATCCGCGCATCGACGACGACGGCGCAGACCACGTACGGATGGGTGGACAAGGAAGCGGGCGTCGTACGCCTGCCGATCGCGCGCGCCAAGCAGCTGCTCCTCGAGCGCGGCCTGCCAGACACCACGCCGCCGCCAGCGGAGCCGGCGGCAGTCGACCCGGCGGCAGTGGCACAGTAGGAACCCGAAGAGTCCTGTCGATGCTCGCACGCACTGTCCTCCGTCATGCCGCGCTGGCCACGACGCTCGTCGTGACGGCGGGCGTGTGGCCGGCGGCAGGACAGGGCCCGCTGCGATCCGAGCCGGGCACTCCGGCCGACCAGAAGCCCAAGGCGCTCGACGGCGTGACGTACGCCCAGCGGCTGGGTGAGCAGGTCCCGGCGGATTTGGCGTTTGTCGACGAGACGGGCAAGGCGGTGCGGCTCGGCGACTACTTCGGATCGAAGCCCATCGTCCTCGCGCTCGCGTACTACGAGTGCCCGATGCTCTGCACGCAGGTGCTGACGGGCATGACGGCCGGGCTCAAGGGCCTGAGCTTCGAGGCCGGGCAGCAGTACGAGGTCGTGGTCGTGAGCATCGATCCGGGCGAAGGTCCTGGGCTTGCGGCGGCCAAGAAGGCGACGTACGTCGCGCACTACGACAGGCCGCAGACGGCCGGTGCGTGGCACTTCCTCACGGGACGCAAGGCCGAGATCGATCGGTTGGCGGAGGCAGTGGGGTTCTCGTACACGTTCGACAAGGACACGGATCAGTACGCGCACGCCGCGGGCCTCTCGGTGCTGACGCCGGACGGCACGCTGGCGCGCTACCTGTTCGGCATCGACTTCGCGCCGCGCGATCTGCGGATGGCGATCGTCGAGGCCACCGATCGGAAGATTGCCTCGCCGGTCGACGCGGTGCTCCTGTACTGCTACCACTACGACCCGGCGACGGGCACGTACGGTCTGCTGGCGATGCGGCTGGTCCGACTCGCGGGCATCACGTTCGTGCTGGCGATGCTGGGAGGCTGGATGGTCCTGCGGCGACGCGAGCGTCGCGGCCTGTACGGCGGCGGCCACGCGGACCTGCCGTCGGGCGCTTCACACAAGGCGTAAGTCAGAGGATATGGGCGGCACCTTCAACTTCCTACCCACGCAGGGATCCACGCAGGCAGCCAGCGTGGACCACCTGTACTTCTTCATGCTCGGCGTGACCGTGTTCTTCACGGTGCTCGTGGCCGTGCTCATCGTGGTGCTGGCGGCCAGGTACCGCCGCCGGCAGCCCGACGACGTGGGCGCGAACATCCACGGCAGCACGGCGCTCGAGGTGGTCTGGACGGCGATCCCGCTCGTCATCGCCATGGTCATGTTCGTGTGGGGCACGAGCGTGTACTTCGCGATGGCCAAGCCGCCCGCCGAGGCCATGGAGGTCTACGTCATCGGCAAGCGCTGGATGTGGAAGGCCCAGCACCTCACGGGCCACCGGGAGATCAACGAACTGCACGTCCCCGTCGGGCGTCCGGTGAAGCTGCTGATCTCGTCCGAAGACGTGATCCACAGCTACTACATCCCCGCGTTCCGCCAGAAGATCGACGCCGTCCCCGGCAAGACGACGACGATGTGGTTCGAGGCGACCACGCCGGGGACCTATCAGTTGTTCTGCGCGGAATACTGCGGCACGCAGCACTCGGGCATGATCGGCAAGGTCGTCGCGATGACGCCCGGCGACTACCAGCAGTGGCTCGCCGCCGGCGCGCCTGCCGGCACGCTCACGTCGACCGGCGAGCAGGAGTTCCAGTCGCTCGGCTGCGCCACATGCCATCACGAGGACGGCAAGGGCCGCGGTCCGGCGCTCGCCGGCATCTTCGGCACGACGCAGTCGCTGGCCAACGGCTCGACGGTCCACGTCGACGAAGCGTACCTGCGCGAGTCGATCCTCAACCCGCAGGCGAAGATGGTGCAGGGCTATCAGCCGCTGATGCCTACCTATCAGGGCCAGATCAGCGAGGATGCCATCGCCTCACTGCTCGCCTACATCAAGTCGCTCGGCGCGCCTGGTGCGACACCGGCGGCCGGCGCCCACGACGCGGCTGCCGCCACGGGCGCCCACTAGGACACGGCCATGCACGACGTCAGAAATCCAGAAACCGATTCGTCAGCGCCGCCCGCGATCCCGGACGTGCACTACCTGAACGCCACGCACGGCCCGATGTCCTGGTTCTTCACGAAGGACCACAAGCGCATCGCCCTGCTGTACCTGTACTCGGTGTCGGCGTTCTTCCTGCTGGGCGGCATCTTCGCGATGCTGATCCGGCTCGAACTCGCCACGCCGGGTGGCGACCTGCTGTCTGCCGAGACCTACAACAAGGTCTTCACCGCGCATGGCGTGGTGATGGTGTTCTTCTTCCTCATCCCGTCGATCCCGGCCATCATGGGCAACTTCCTGGTGCCGCTCATGATCGGCGCCAAGGATCTGGCGTTCCCGCGCATCAACCTGGCGAGCTGGTACCTGTACATGGCCGGCGCGCTGTTCGGCGTGGCGGCGCTGGTCTCGGGGGGCGTGGACACGGGCTGGACGTTCTACACGCCGTATTCCACGGCCGCGTCGAACACGCACGTGGTGCTCACTGCCACGGGCGCGTTCATCGCCGGGTTCTCGTCCATCTTCACCGGTCTCAACTTCATCGTCACGATTCACACGATGCGCGCGCCTGGCATGACGTGGGATCGCCTGCCGCTCTTCATCTGGTCGCACTATGCGACGAGCCTGATCATGATGCTCGGTACGCCCGTCGTGGCCGTGACGCTGCTCATGATGATGCTGGAGCGCACGCTGAACCTCGGGTTCTTCAATCCGGAACTCGGGGGCGACCCGGTGCTGTTCCAGCACCTGTTCTGGTTCTACTCGCATCCGGCCGTGTACATCATGGTGCTGCCCGGGATGGGCGTGATCAGCGAGATCATCTCCGCGTTCTCGCGCAAGCCGGTGTTCGGGTACAAGATGGTCGCGATGGCGAGCCTCGGCATCGCCCTCATCGGCTTCCTGGTGTGGGGGCACCACATGTTCACGACGAGCCAGTCGGTGCTGGCCTCGGTGACGTTCTCGTTTCTGAGCTTCCTCGTCGCGATCCCGTCGGCCATCAAGGTGTTCAACTGGACGGCGACGCTCTACCGCGGCTCGGTGCAGTTGTCGGCGCCGATGCTGTGCGCGCTGGGCTTCATCGGCCTGTTCATGATCGGCGGCCTCACCGGCGTGCTCCTCGCGGCCATCGGCTTCGACATCCACGTGCACGACACCTACTTCGTCGTGGCGCACTTCCACTACGTGATGGTGGGCGGCACGCTGCTGGCATATCTCGGCGGCCTGCACTTCTGGTGGCCGAAGATCACCGGCAAGCTGTACTCGGAGCCGTGGGCCAAGACCTCGGCAGTGATCGTGTTCGTCGGCTTCAACCTGACGTTCTTCCCGCAGTTCATCCTGGGCTACATGGGCATGCCGCGCCGCTATCATGCCTATCCGTCGGAAGAGCTGTCGTGGCAGGTGCTCAACATCCTGTCGTCGGCGGGTGCGTCGATCCTCGCGCTCGGCCTGCTCCTGCCGGCCATCTACCTGATCCACTCCGCGTTCAGGGGCAAGCCGGCTGGCCCCAACCCGTGGGGCGCCTACGGCCTGGAGTGGGAGACGTCGTCTCCGCCACCGACCGCCAACTTCGAGGTCACGCCGATCGTGACCAAGCCGGCCTACTACTACGCCCCCGAGGAGCACTGAGGTGAGTCACTCGAACGCGCACGCGGCGCATCACCCGGCGCTGCAGCACCACTTCGACACGCTCGAGCAGCAGCAGAACGCCAGCACGCTCGGCATGTGGTGGTTCCTGGTCACCGAGGTGCTGTTCTTCGGCGGCTTCTTCATGGCGTACATCCTCTACCGGTGGATGTACAACGCGTCGTTCCACACGGCGAGCCACGAGCTCAACGTCTGGATGGGACTCGGCAACACGATCGTCCTCATCGGGAGCTCGCTGACAATGGCGCTTGCCGTGCGGGCGAGCAAGACGGGCGAGCGGACGCAGCTGGTGTTGTTCCTGATCCTCACGCTCGTGCTGGGCAGCATCTTCCTCGGCGTCAAGGTCGTGGAGTACTCGGAGAAGTTCCAGCACCACCTCGTCCCGGGCCCGCACTTCCAGTTCCACGACGCGGCGCTGAAGAACGGCGCGGAGATCTACTTCTCGCTGTACTTCGGCATGACGGGCCTGCACGCCACGCACATGATCTTCGGCGCCTTCGTGCTGGTGCCCATCATCATCATGGCCGCCCGGGGCAGGTTCACGCCCGAGTGGTACACGCCGGTCGAGCTGTTCGGCCTCTACTGGCACTTCGTCGACATCGTCTGGATCTTCCTGTTCCCGTTGCTCTACCTGATGTAGGTGGCTCAGGGCTTACGGCTCACGGCATTTCCGGCATCGCGGCATCCAGCATTTCGCTCGGCATTCGGCATTCAACATTCGGCCTTTCGCCCATGTCTCACATTCCCCCCAAGTCGCAGCTCTATCTCGTGTTCGCAGCCCTGATGGTGCTGACCGTCGTGACCGTGCTGGTGTCGCGCGTCAATCTCGGGTACTTCAACCTCCCCGTGGCGCTGGCCGTGGCCGTGGCCAAGGCGCTGCTCGTCATCCTGATCTTCATGGAAGTGAAGTACAGCCCGAAGCTGGTGCAGGTGACCGCCGGCGTCGGCTTCCTGTTCTTCTTCATCCTCTCCTGGTACACGATGATCGACTACCTGAGCCGCAACATCATCGGCGCCGCAGGCAGGTAGCAGCGTCGAGCCGCACCGCACGACCTTCAAGACTCCGGTGCCCGGTCGCCCGGTGCCCTGTGCCCGGTTTCCGCCAACTGCGACGCGAGCTGTTTCAGGAACAACCCCACGTCGGTCACCACGCCAACCGTCTGCGCCGAGCCGCGGTCCGACAGCTTGGTCACCACGGCCGGGTTGATGTCCACGCACACCACCTTCACCCACGACGGCAGCATGTTGCCCACGCCGATGGCGTGCAGCATCGACGACAGCATCACCACGACGCCTGCGCCGTCGAGCACGCGCGCGTAGCGTTCCTGCGCCTCCACCAGGTCCATCACCGTATCGCGCAGCGGCCCATCGTCCCTGATGCTCCCGGCGAGCACGAAGGGGACGCGGTGCGTCACCAGATCGAACATCACGCCGCTCGTGAGCACGCCCGTCTCCACGGCCGGCACGATCCCGCCGGCGCGATTGACGCGGTTGATCGCCTTCATGTGGTGCTTGTGTCCTTCGTGGACGGGCACTCCCTGCGCCAGATCCACACCCAGCGACGTGCCGAAGAAGGACGCCTCGATGTCGTGGACCGCGATCGCGTTGCCGGCCAACAGCGCGTCGACCCAGCCCGCGCGGATCAACTCCGAGAAGTACGGCGCCCCACCGGTGTGTACGACCACCGGACCAGCGACGAAGACGATGCGTTGGCCGCGC
The DNA here is from genome assembly GCA_020845575.1 of Acidobacteriota bacterium. NCBI lineage: Bacteria > Pseudomonadati > Acidobacteriota > Acidobacteriota bacterium. Next base: position 9,995 of record JADLFL010000050.1, read on the forward strand.
GCGCGCACGTCGCGCATCACCTGCGAGATGCGCGAGACGGTGGCTTCCACGCGCCGCTCCGACGAGATGTCGTTGGCCATGAACGCGAAATGCTGCCTGTCGCGCTCCTGGAATTCCGGCACGATCCTGATGCCGTCCGTGCCGCACACCACGCGATCGCCGCGCCGCACATCGCGCAGCTTGCGGCACACGGCGTGCGTGCCGTCGGCGTCGATCGCGATGATGGCGTCCATGCGCTGCTGCTGCACGTCGAGCCAGCGGCCGTCGACGCGCACCGACGTGCGGTGGTTGGTCGTCGAGTAGAAGTCCTCCGGCACCGCGCCGTCCATGTCGGCTTCGCGCACGAGCGCGTCGAACTGCTCGACGGGCGCACACCCGAGCGGCAGGAGCGCTTCGAGAATCCGATCCAATTGCTCGGACGAAAATGCAGAAACTCGTAGCACCAGCTCGGAAAAATCGTAGTTCGTACGACCGATCTCGAATCGTTGCACCTCGAACGCGCCCTCGTGCGCGATGACGGCGTCGAAGATCGTGTTGAGGAGGCCGGAGTCGATCAGATGACCGCGAGCCTCCACCACGGCGGAAGTGTTTCTTTCCATCGCCGGTGAGTGTACTCTTTGCGTGCGTTACCCCTTTTCCGGAGGAAGTGGACACATGGCGTCTAACTTGTGCGGCACGGCGACGCGCGTGCTGCTCGCAGTCGGATTGATCTGCAGCATGGCGCTGCCGGCGCGGGCCCAGGTCGGGTTGTCGACCATCACGGGCATCGTGTCGGACGACCAGGGCGCTGCCGTACCCGGCGCTACGGTCACGGCCACCAACACGGCCACCAACGTCCCCTTCACGGGCGTGAGCAACGAGGCCGGCGTGTACACGATCAACGCGCTGACGATCGGCACGTACACGGTTCGTGTCGAGCTCGAAGGCTTCAAGGCCGTGCAGGTTTCGGTCAACATCGCCGGCGGCCAGACGGCGCGTCTCGACGCGAAGCTCGAAGTGGGCGCGCTCACCGAGAGCGTGGAGGTGACGGCGACGTCGGCCGTCCTCCAGACGGAGAACGCCGTCGTGGGCGCGAAGTTCGACCAGGAGCAGGTGGAGAAGATTCCGCTCCAGGGCCGCAACGTTTCGGCGACCACGCTCTACACGGCCGGCGTGACGACGCCGAACGCGGCGAACATGAACTCCCTGAAGGGCCAGGCTGCGCGTCCGTACGCCAACGGCCAGCGCGAGCAGGCCAACAACTTCACGATCGACGGTATCGATTCGAACGACCCCACCGACAACCTGATCGCGTACCAGCCGAGTCCGGACGCCGTCGAGCAGGTGAGCGTCGAGACCAACAACTATTCGCCCGAGATGGGCAACGTGGCCGGCGCGAGCGTCAACATGGTGATCAAGTCGGGCACCAACGACATCCGCGGCAACGCGTTCTATTACTGGCGCGACAACGAGTTCGCGGCCACGCCGTGGGCCACCAACCGCGCAGGCGGCCGGAAGGCGGAGCTCTCGCGCAAGGTGTTCGGCGGTACGCTCGGCGGTCCGATCGTCAGGGGCAAGCTGTTCTGGTTTGCCGACTACTCGGGCGGCCGGCACAAGGTTCCGCCCGCCGACTCCTTCGCTACCGTCATGCCCGATGCGTGGCGCAACGGCGATCTGAGCAGCCTCCTTCCGGGCATCCAGTTGCGGGATCCGGTCACCGGAGCGAATTTTCCCAACAACCAGATCCCCGTGGAGCGCTTCAGCCCGTTCGCACGTGCCCTGCTGGCCAACGAGGCGCTCTATCCGCGCGCCAACGTGAACCGCGCGATTAGCGACTTCCGTCAGAACTACATCGGCAAGAGTGCGTCGAGCGAGGAGACCAACCAGTTCGACATCAAGATCGACTGGAACGCCTCGGTCAACGACAAGGTCTACGTCCGCTACTCGCGGCAGGCGCACCAGTCGCGTACCGACTCGACAGCCATGCCGCTGTTCTTCGGCAGCCTCGGCGACAACCCCTTCTGGAGCGTGGGCGCGAACTGGAACCGCATCTTCGGCAAGAACGTCGTCAACGACGTGCTCATCGGCTACAACGCGAACCAGTTCAACACCACGCCGCTCGACCTGCGCGGTCTCGGGATGCTGAACAACCAGCTCGGCATCGGCGGATCGCAGCCCATCGCCGGCCTCACGCAGGTGCGCATCGGCAACAGCGTGGACAACATCGGCACCACGGGCGGCGCGAGCAACATGAACAACGGCATCTTCCAGTTGAACGAGCGTCTCACGTGGCTCAAGGGCCGCCACACGTTCAAGTTCGGCGGGACGTGGAGCCACTACATCGCCGAGCGCTACTACGCCGGCAACAACGGCGTCCTGGGCTACATCGGCTACGGTGGCACGTTCACGCGGGCGGCTGTGGCCGACTTCCTGCTCGACTACGTGTCGAGCAAGGGGCGCGGGTCGCTGTCCGATCCGTGGACGCACTATCAGGACCGGTTCGCCTTCTACGCGGGCGACGACTTCAAGGTGACCAACAACCTGACGCTCAATCTCGCGCTGCGTTGGGGCAACACCACGCCGTTTGTCGAGAAGGACGACCGCCAGGCGAACTTCTCGCTCACGAACCTCGAGCAGCGGCTGGCGGGCCGAGACGGCAACAGCCGCGCGCTCTACGACCCGTACTACAACGGCTGGGAGCCGCGCCTCGGCTTCGCCTACCGCAAGGGCGACAAGTGGGTGTTCCGCGGCGGCTACGGCATCACGCAGTACCAGGAGGGCACGGGTGCAAACCTGCGCCTGCCCCTCAACCCGCCGTTCTTCTTCGAGTCGCAGACCGACTGGGCGTACTCGGCCGCGGCTCCGACCAACGCCGGCACGATCGCGACGGGTTTCCAGGGGCTTCAGGCGTTGGATGGCATCTCGGGGCAGCTTCGTGTGTGGGACCCGAACCTGCGCCCGCAGTTGACGCAGCAGTACAACGTGTTCGTGGAGTACCTGCTCGGACCGCGGTCGTCGATCAATGTCGGCTACGTGGGCAACAGGTCCAAGTACCTGGTCGCACCGATCGAGGGTAACCAGCCGCTGCCAGGCGTTGGCGACCCCTCGACGTGGGCGCCCATCCAGACTCGCCGTCCGCTGTACCAGTACAACCCGCTGGTCACCAACATCGCCACGACGTCGCCGGCGGCGCGGTCCGACTACAACGCGCTCCAGACGACGTTCAAGCAGCGCCTGTGGAACGGTCTCGACTTCGTGGCCAACTACACGCTGAGCAAGTCGATGTCGAACAATCTCGGGTACTACGGCTCGGGTGGCGTGGCGTCCGAGGGTGCGTATCCGGTCAACAGCCGCGACATCGACATGAACTACGGCCCCGCGTTCTTCGACGCGCGCCACATCGTTTCGTTGGCGGGCAGCTACGCGATCCCGGTCGGTGCCGACCGCCAGTTCGGCTCGGGCATGAACCGCGTCCTCGACACGATCATTGGCGGATGGGACGTGAGCTTCGGCCTCACCGCGCACACGGGCTATCCGATCACCGTGCAGGACAGCTCCAACCCGTCGCTCCAGGTCACGCGGTCCACGCAGTGGCCCGACCTGGTTGGCGATCCGGTTCCTTCCAATCAGTCCATCACCAACTGGTTGAACCGCGACGCGTTCCGCTCGGCTCCGCTGGGGCAGTTCGGCAACGCGGGTGTGGGCGTGGCGACGGCACCCGGCTACTGGAACGTGGACTTCTCGCTGAGCAAGCGGATCACCACGTTCGGCCGCCAGTACTTCCTCATCCGCGGTGAGGCCTACAACCTCTTCAACCACCCGAACTTCGGGCCGCCGGACCGCAACATCCAGAGCCAGAACTTCGGCACGATCACGAGCGTGGTCAACCCGCCGCGCGAGATCCAGTTCGTGGTGAAGTACTACTTCTAGGCGACCGACAGGCTCGTTGGTGTAATGCCGCGATGCCGAATGCCGAATGACGAGAATGCCGGGAATGTCGCACACCGCGTGCGCATTCCCGGCATTCGCCTTTTACCTTTCCCCTTCGCGCCTTCCTGCCTTCCGTCTTTTTCGCTGCCCTTATCCCTTGGCCTTTTCCCTTTCGCCCGCCCTTTTCTCGCCCTAGAGTTCGCGCAGCGCGTCGACGATGGGGAGTCTTGCTGCGCGAATCGCCGGCAGGATCCCGCCGATGAGGCCCATGATCAGCGCGCACGCGAGGCCCTGTATCAACAGCGCCGGCGTTACGCGGAACGCGAACGCCACCTGGCTGAACGACTGGAAGTTCATCGTCGACGTCTGGTAGCCGTCGAACCCCGCCCAGGCCAGCAGGCCGCCGAGCACGCCGCCGACAAGCGCCAGCACCGTGGATTCGGCCATCACCGACGAGACGATCGAGACAGCCCCGAAGCCCAGCGCGCGCAGCGTGGCGATCTCGCGCGTGCGGCTGGCCACCGCGTTGTACATCGTGTTGATCGATCCGAAGATGGCGCCCACGGCCATGAGACCCGCGATCACGAAGCCGATCGTCCTGATGATGGTCTGCAGCACGACCGACTGCGCCGCCAGGTAGTCCGTCTCGCGCTCCACCATCACGTTGAGGCGCGGGTCCGCGGCAAGTGCCGCCCTGAACGCGTCGAGTGAGTCCTCGCGTTCGAGCTGCACGTACACGGACTGGAACGAATCACCGCGCCGATAGGCACCCTGGAGCACGCGCGCGTCGCACCAGATCTCCGACTCGGAGATCGAACCGCCCGCTTCGAACATCCCGACGATGGTCCACACGTTCTCGCCCCAGCGGACCGTCTGTCCGACGCCGAGATCCGCGAACTGTCCCGCCGCGGCCTTGCCGACGATGATCTCGTTCCGCCCCGGCTCGAACCGTCGTCCTTCGACGATCTTCAGCTGCGGGCGCACGTCGAACGCCGCGGGCTCCACGCCGCGCAGCGGCACGTTGGCGTCGAGGCCCGTCGATCGCTTCGGGTGGTTGACGATCACGAACAGTTCAGCCGATGCGACGGGACCGTCGGCCCCGCGTGCGATGCCGGGCGCATCCTTCACGAGCTGTGTGTTGGCGCGCATGAGGACGCTCGACATCTCGGCCTCGGTGCCCGCACGCATCACGATCGCGGTTCGCGGATCGCCGGCCGTGGTCATCGCCGCGCGGAAGCCCTGCGCGATCGACAGCACGGACACGAAGACCACCACGACGCCGGCGATCCCGGTGATGGCCACGAGCGACGACCCGCGACGCTGCGGCATGCTGCGGATGTTGACGAGGGTGATGGCGAGGATCTGTGACAAGGCGTGCATGGCGATCACCCCTGGCGCCGAAGCGCGTCGACGATGCGCAGGCGGCTGGCCTGCCAGGCAGGCAAGACGCCGGCGGCAAGTCCCACGAGCACGATGAGCGCAACGCCCAGCACGAGCGTGCGGGGCGGCAGGAAGAACGCCGGAAGGAAGCCGCCCGTCGGATCGCCACCGAGCGTGATGAGCCACGCCAGCAGCAATCCCGTGCCGCCACCGACGATGGCGAGCAGCATCGACTCGCCGAGCACGAGCGCGAGCAGCTGCCCGTCAGTGAAGCCGAGCGTCTTCATCACGGCGAGCTCGTTCGTGCGTTCGCGCACCGCCTGCCCCATGGTGTTGGCGGCCACGAGCAGCATCGTGAAAAGCACCGCCGCGAGGATCGCCATGAGGATGCTGCCCACGTCGCCGATCTGCGCGGCAAACGCCTGCACGAACGCTTTCTCGGTCGATGTCTTCGTCTCGGCGGGCGAGTTGGCGAAGAGCGCGTCGAGGCGCGCGGCCACCGCATCGGACTCCTGCGGGTCGCTCACGCGGATGACATACCAGCCCACCTGATCCTTCAGGACCTGGCGCGTCTCGTTCAGGTAGTCGTAGTGGAAGAACATCTGCGTGGTGTCGGTACCCTGCTGGCCCGCCTCATAGATGCCCTCGACCGTGAACGTCCACGGAGAGTCGTCGGCCTTGCGGAAAATCGTGGCCTGGAGAGGGACGCGATCGCCGACCTTCCAGCCGAAGCGGTCGGCCAGCGCGCGGCCGACGATCGCCCCGGTGCGGTTGCCGTACCACGCCTGCTGCCGATCGGGAGTGAGCGCGTACTCCGGATACATCTGCAACCACGCGTCAGGCACGACGGCGAACTGCGGGAAGAAGTTCTTCGGATCCTGGTAGATCCCGCCGAACCACGACGCGTGCGTGACGGTGGCCACGCCTTCTGTTGCCGCGATGCGCGACTGGTACGCGAACGGCAACGGCTGGATGAACGACACCTTCTGGATCATCACCAGCCGATCCTGCCCGGCGAGATCGATGCCCATGCCGAACGCCGCCTTCAGCGCCATCAACGCACCGAACAGCACGAACGCGACGAGGATCGAGAGCGCGGTGAAGAGCGTGCGCAGCTTGCGCCGCATCAGGCTGCGCCAGAGGAGCGGCAGGTACTTCATGCCGCCACCTCGGAGACCAGCAGCCCCTTCTCGAGGTGCACCACGCGCGTGGCACAGGCAGCGGCATGCGGGTCGTGCGTGACCATCACGATCGTCTTGCCGTGCTCGCGATTGAGGGCGCGGAGCAGCGCGAGGATTTCGTCGCCCGACTTCCTGTCGAGGTCGCCCGTCGGTTCGTCGCACAGCAGCAGCGTGGGGTCGGTGACGATGGCGCGTGCGATACCGACGCGCTGCTCCTGACCGCCGGAGAGTTGCCTCGGGTAGTGCTGCGCGCGCTCGGAGAGGCCCACCACCGACAGCGCGATCGACGCGCGATTGCGGCGTTCCGAAGACGACAGGTTGGTCAGCAGCAGCGGCAGTTCGACGTTGCGCTGCGCCGTGAGCACCGGCAGCAGGTTGTACAGCTGGAACACGAAGCCCACGTGCGCCGCGCGCCAGCGGGCGAGCGCGCCCGACGACAGCGCATCGATGCGCTCGCCGCCGACGTCGATCGTGCCGGCGCTCGGGCGGTCGAGGCCGCCCAGCAGGTTGAGCAGCGTCGTCTTGCCGGAACCCGATGGACCCATCAGCGCGAGGAACTCGCCCGGCGCGATGTCGAGATCGATGCCCTGGAGGACGGCGATCGTCTCGCTGCCGCGGTGATACGACTTCTCCAGCTGGCGGACGCTGACGAGGGGAGCGACGGGAGCGTTCATGGACGGACCTCCTTCAGGAATGTCACCTTCACGCCCATGTCGGGCAGCAGGCGTGGATCGAGTGCGTCGAACCCGATGCGCACGAGCACCGTCGCCTTCTGGCGGTCGGCGGTGGGCACCGTGGTGATCACATGAGCGGGAATCGACCAGTCGGGATAGGCGTCGAGTACGGCGCGTACGGGCTGGTTGTCCGACACGCGCGAGATGTAGCTCTCGTTCACGTCGACCTCGATCTCGAGCGACGTCATGTCGACGATGGTGCAGATGCCGGTGCGCGTGAACCCGCCGCCGGCCGAGACAGGGGAGATCATCTCGCCGGGCTGCGCGTCCTTGGAGACGGCCATGCCGCCGAACGGTGCGCGGATGATCGTGTCGTCGAGCTCGGTGCGGCGAACGGCCACCTGCCGCTCCGCGACAAGCACGTCCTGGCGCGCGGCCGCCAGTCGGGCGCGGAGGGCGTCGACCTGCGCGGTCGCGGTATCGAGGTCCGCTTCGGGCAGCACGCCTTCGCGCACCAGGCGCTGCTGCCGGCCGTGCGCAAGCTCCGCCTCACGGATGCGGACCTCCGTCTCCGCGAGCTGCGTGCGCGACGACGCCAGTTGTGATTCGGACAGTTGCAGGAGTGCGCGCACCGTCGAGTCGTCGAGACGCGCGAGCACCTGCCCCTGTTTCACGGCCATGCCTTCCTCGACGTGGACGGAGACGACCTTGCCCGTGATGCGCGACGACACGGTGGCGCGTCGCCTCGCCACGACATAGCCAGACGCGTTCAGTACCGCATCGTCAGGGGCCGTCGTGCGTGCGGCGGGCCGCTCGACCTCGACGACCGCCTTTGCGGGCTCCGGCGCCTGGCGCTGCCAGAGCCACCAGCCAAGCGCGGAGGCCGCCACGGCCAGCAGGAGCGCAACGAAGGGGCCGCGCCGGCGCGGTGGCGCCTGGCGCGCCCCCCTGTCGAGTTTCAGTGCGGCGAGATCGGCGTGCAGATCGGTCACGAAAAATGCCCTCGAACGTCGGTGGTCATGCGACGAAGACGCCGCGGCCACGTGCGGTTGTACGTCATGGGCCCGTCACCGTTCGCCGCCATCGGCGAATCGACGCGTCCCCCCGGCGGATGGCCAACAACGACCGGCCCTCCGCCGCGCACAGATGGTAGGGCCGAGCCGAGCCCGGCCCGGTGCCCGGTGCCCGATCGTGCTGCTATCGTGTCCCGATGTTCCACGTCCCGACGCTCGACGGCAACCCTGCCGCGTTCCATGCCGGCCTGCACGCGCACCTCGACGCGCTCATCGGCACCGAACGCGACATCATCGCGAACCTCGCCAACGCCGCCGCGCTCATCTGGCACACGACGCCCGACCTCAACTGGGCCGGGTTCTACCTGCGCCGGAGTGACACGGAACTCGTCCTCGGACCCTTCCAGGGCAAGCCGGCGTGCGTACGGATTGCCGTCGGACGCGGCGTGTGCGGCACCGCGGTCCAGCGTGGCGCGTCGGTCCGCGTGGACGATGTGGCGGCGTTCCCGGGGCATATCGCGTGCGATGGCGCGTCGGCGTCGGAACTCGTGGTGCCCCTCCGACACGACGGGCGCGTGGTGGGCGTGCTCGACCTCGACAGTCCGTCGCTCGCGCGGTTCACCCAGGCGGATCAGGACGGCTTCGAAGCGCTCGTGGCGCTCCTCATGACACGCACGGATCTTGAATCCGTGTTGTAACACGTATATCGTAGGCGGGTCTGACACGGACGCGTCGCACGCGTCGTCTACACGATTGCACCCGGGTCTTCGCGCGGCGGAGGCCTTTTCCTTCAGGAGCCCGCACATGATTGCTCGCTCGACTCTCGCGGCACTCGCCTTCGTGGCGTTCGCCTCGCCCGTCGCCGCCCAGACCTGGACGATCGACCCGGCCCATTCCGGCGCGTCGTTCACCGTCCGTCACATGATGGTCAGCAACGTCCACGGCCGCTTCGGCAAGGTGGAAGGCACCATCGTCTACGACGGATCGAACATCGGCGGCGTCTCCGCCACGGCCAACATCGCCTCGACGACGATCACCACCGACAACGAGAAGCGCGACGCGCACCTCAAGAGCGCCGACTTCTTCGACGTGGCGGCCTATCCGACCATCACGTTCAAGAGCAAGCGCGCGGAAGTGGTGGGCAACGGCAGGTTCAAGCTGATCGGCGACCTGACGATGCGTGGCAAGACGAAAGAAGTGGTGCTCGACGTCGAGGGCCCGACAGATCCCGTCACCGTGCAGAACAGCCAGCGCATCGGCGCCACGGCCACCACGACGATCAACCGTCAGGACTTCGGCGTGAGCTGGAGCCGCTCGATGGATGGCGGCGGCGTCGTTGTCGGCGACTCGGTGAAGATCACGATCGAGCTGGAACTGATCAAGCAGAACAGCTAGTCGGCTCACGGCACACACGTTCCTCCCGCATTCGCGCCGGCACTCCAGTGGACCGTGGGGGTGTCGGCGTAGTGCGACCACTCGACGACGAGAGGAAGAGCCGGTGCGAAGGGAGCGGGCTCGATGAGCATGGCGAAGCGAGACCCGAACGCCTCCGGGAACAGGCTCGGGACATCGACGTTGATCCGTGCGCCTGAATCGATTGACACGTCGGCACTAAGGGGTGCGGCGCCTTCGCGCAGGAGCGTGACGCGCAGTGTCGACGCGGCGGTGCCGGTGTTGGCCACGAGCACGTAGGTGCTCACGCCCGTCGCCCACTCGCCTTCGGCAACCGCCCATCGTGCGCACGTCTGCGTGGCGCCGAGGCTCGCGTGCGCCTCGAGCCACGTTCGTGATGACGGACCCGGCCACCACATCGCGCGCTCGGCAACGACCGGCGCGTCTGCCTCGATCGCCATCGCAACGGCCGTCGACGCCAGCGACACCCCGGGTGACGGCGTCTCCCTGTTGACCAGCACCGTGTATCGGCTGCGCGGCCCCACCTCGTAGGTGATCGGCATCGTCGGTCCGTCCGGCAGCAGGTACGTCACGTGCACGGGCACACTGGTGTCACCCGGATTGCCGATCAGCAGGTATTGCGCGAACAGAGGGCCCGTGTGTCCCTCGGCGAAGAACCACGATGTTCGCAATCGATCGGCTCCCGCCGCGGCGTGTCCGGCTTCGAAGCTCGCCGGCACCGACCGATACATCGCGCGTTCGGCCACGATCGGGCGATCCGACTCGATGACGACAGACGATGCGGCGCCGGATGAGGGGGTCTCCGGGCCTGCCTCGTCGTTGTTGACCCACACGGTGTACCGCTGGTGCGGTTCGACCTCATGCGTGCGCGTCAACGGCGCCAGGGGTGGTTCACGCAGATACGTGACCGTGACGTGCGCGAGCGTGTCGCCCGGATTCTGCAGGAGGTAGAACAGCGAGAAACCGCTGTACGTGGCGCCCTCCGCGAAGTACCAGGTGCGAGACGCCTGCGCGATTCCGTGCTCGCCATGACTGCCTCGGCCGTTGTCCCACTGTACGAGGCGATCGACGGCCACCACGACGTCGGATTCAGCGACTGTCGCGAACGCGTGATCCCGGAGTCCGTCGATCGCGCTCGCGTCGACGGTCACCCGCTGCCTTGCGGGCACCAGTCTCGTTGTCGTCACTACGACGGCATCGTCGCGTTCGAAACGGAGCTGGACGTACGCAGGCGTTGTCGGCGACGGATTGGCGAGCGCGATGCGCGTCCGGAACCCACCCTGGCGAAGGCCCTCGGCGAGCAGGCGCGTGACCCGTCCGCGCGGGTGGGTGCCATCTGTGTGCTCCTGGGCGTTGGTATGGCCGTCGCCATCGGGATCGCCGTTCGGACCGTTGTCGCCGGTGGCGCTCGTGGGATCGAGGCCGTAGGCGCGCTCCCACTCGTCGGGCAGACCGTCGTTGTCGCCGTCGGCCGGCGCGGCAGGCGGCTGCCAGCCGAGCTGGACGACATCGAAATCCGTCACCCGCACGCTACGTATCGCCGACGCGATGCCGTTCATCTCCGACGCCCACCGCGGATCGTTGGTGCCCGTGACGTACATGTCCGATCCGTTGTCGGCCACGATGAGCCCGTACGTCTTCATCGCCTGGAGCAGCCGCCTGACCGGTGCCGGGTGCATCGAGATGTCCACACCGGCCTTGAGGCGCAGTCGCGCGCCCATCGGCGGCGCGCCCGCCCGGGTGCCGGCGCGATGCGACGCGGGGAAGACGTAGCCGTTGGTGGCGCGCACCGTCATCCGCAGCGCGTGGCGGATCGGCTCGGTGCCGTACATCTCGTCGTAGCGCACGAGGCCGGGCATGATGGCGAGCCCCGCGGCGTCGGCGCTGGTCCATCCGTTTGGGCGCCTGTCGTTGCGCGTGAGGTCGAACGTCGCGCCAGAGTCGGCTTCCCATCGCTGGAGGGACTCGTTCCAGTGCGCGCGGTACAGCTCGTAGAGCAGCCGATTGTCGCGATCGACGAGGATGAGATGACGGTCGCCGTTGGCGTTCACGCGACCCGGCTGTCCACCCTCGATGTAGCCCGCCATGGTCTTCGCCTCGGGCGGAATCGGATAGCCCGGCGGCCGGCCCGGCGCGCCGTTGTCGCTCTCGCTGCCGTAGGCCGTCCACGTCACTGGCACGAGCGGCTGCGTCCCGGGCACGCTGACGTACGGCATGCCCCACATCGCCGTGGGATCCTCGGGGTCGTTGGCGGATGCGCCCCAGTCCTGCCGCAGGCGCAAGTCCCGACCGTTGGTGATCCACGAGATGAAGCCCGCGCTCCCGACGTCGACGGGTGCCTGGCTGATGTCGACTTTCCACCAGTTGTCGGCAGGGAACAGTGGCCACGGCTGCGGTAACGGACCCGCCGGCTGCGCTCCCGCCACCCCCACGACAAGCCCGAGCATTGCCAGCACGTGCGTGAGACGGGGAATCGCCATGATCGGGAATCGGCGCGGAGATGCCGGAGGCTTAGGGCTTACGGACGGCGCGTCATGCCGATGCAGGGGCGACGCATGCGTCGCCCCTGCGCTCAAGGGATCGCGCCGCGCGCGGGTGGCGCCGGATGGGGCCGCCCCGCCCGTGCCGACGAGCCTCCCCCGTACAAGTGCTTGTGGCGAGGAGGACGGGTGGGGCTGTCCGGCGACAGGACCCGCGTCACAGCGGTCGACCGGCTCTTGTACGATCGCGGGCGATGTTGATCCTGTCGCACATCGTGAAGCGGTATGGCACGCGGACGGCTGTCGACGATCTGTCGCTCGAGGTCAGGCAGGGCGAGATTGTCGGGCTGCTCGGACCGAACGGGGCCGGCAAGAGCACCACGATGCACGTGGCGACGGGACTGCTGGCGCCAGACGCGGGGACGGTGACCATCGGTCGCTACGGTTCGCCCTCGCAATCGGCCGCGCGGCGACGGCTGGGCTTCGCGCCGCAGAACCTCGCCGTATACGACCTGCTCTCGGCGGAAGAGAATCTCACGTTCTTCGCGCAGTTGTATGGGCTGTCTGGTGCCGCGCGCGTCGCGCGCGTCGAGGCGTCGCTGGCCCTCGCCGGACTGACCGAACGCCGCCACGATCGCGTGGGTGCCTACTCGGGCGGCATGAAGCGGCGCCTCAACATCGCCGCCGCCATCCTGCACGAGCCAGAGCTCGTGCTGCTCGACGAGCCCACCGTTGGCGTGGACCCGCAATCGCGCAACTCGATCTTCGACAGCATCGAGGCCCTCAAGGCGCAGGGCCGCGCCATCGTGTACAGCACGCACTACATGGAAGAAGCGGTCCGTCTCTGCGATCGCGTGGCGATCATCGACCAGGGCCGCGTGCTCGCGCTCGACACGGTGCCCGGCCTCATCGCGAGCCACGCGGGACCGCCGCGCCTCCACGTGCGCACCGCCGGTCGCGATATCGCGATGGAGACGCGTGACCCGCTCGGTGAGCTGAATCGCCTGGCCGCCGACGCGCCCATCGAATCCTTCCACGTCGAGGCGCCGACCCTCGAACAGGTGTTCCTGTCCCTCACCGGACACACGCTGCGCGACTGAGCCGTCATGTCTCCCGTACTCGCCATCGCCCTCAAGGACCTGCGCACGTTCACGCGTCAGCGCGCCTCGCTGTTCTTCACATTCATCTGGCCCGTCTGCGTGGCCGTCCTCTTCGGCGTCCTCTTCGGCGGCACGCGCGACACGCCGCGCCTGCCGGTGGCCGTCGTCGACCAGGACAACTCGGCGGCGTCGGCGGCGTTCGTCGATCGCCTTGCCGCACGTGAGAGCTTCGCGGCCGAGCGCGCCACGCGCGACGCGGCGCTCGACGCCGTGCGCAAGGGCCGACGCATCGCCGCGATCGTCCTGAAGCCCGGCTTCGGCGACGCCTCGTCGCGCATGTTCCACGGCGTGCCGCCCGAGATCGAACTGATCACCGATCCCGGCCGTCGGGCCGAGCGGGGCATGCTCGAAGGGTTGCTCATGCAGCAGGGCGCCGAGCGGCTCCAGGCGTTGTTCGACGATCCGTCGGCGAGCCGCGGCAGCGTACAGCAGGCGCGGGACCAACTGCGCAAGGCCGGACCCGCGGCGGCCAACCCGGCGCTCGACACATTCCTCGACCAGCTCGATACGTTCCTCGCCACGTCTGGTGCCGCGACACCATCGGCAGGCACCGGTAACGGTCAGGGATGGTCGCCGCTGCGCATCACGTTCGCTGACATCGATCGCGAGCGGCAGGAGCCGCGCAACGGGTACGACGTGGCGTTTCCGCAGGCGATGCTGTGGGCGATCTTCGGGTGCGTGATGGCGTTCGGCACGACGTTCGTGTCCGAGCGCGTGCGCGGTACGCTCGTGCGACTGCAGGTGTCGCCCGCCACGCGCACGCAGGTGCTGGCCGGCAAGTCGCTCGCCGCCATGCTCGCGATCGTCATCGTCCAGTGCATGCTGCTGGCGCTGGGCGTGGTGGGCTTCGGCGTGCGGCCCGTGTCGTGGGTGCTCCTGGTGCCGGCGCTCGTGTGTACGGCGGCGGCGTTTGTCGGCATCATCCTGCTGCTGGCGTCGATGTCGCGCAGCGAGCATGGCATCGGCGGCATGGGCCCGGCGGTGATGATGCCCCTGTTCATGGCCGGCGGCGCGATGGTCCCGCTCATCTTCATGCCGCCGTGGCTGGCGAGCGTGGGCTACCTGAGCCCCGTGCGCTGGGCGATTCTGGCGCTCGAAGGCGCGATCTGGCGCGGCTTCACGGTACTCGACATGCTGCTGCCGTGTGCGATCCTGTTGCTCGTCGCGGCCGTCACGTTCGTCATCGGTATCAGACGGCAGGACGCTGACTGATCCCACGGCTTTTTCCGGAGTCATCGATGTCCAACACTGACAAGGGCTATGCGCATCCGGAGGCACTCGTCTCCACCGAGTGGCTCGCGGCGCACCTGACCGATCCAGGCGTTCGCGTGATCGAGTCCAACGAAGATCCCCTCGTGTATCCGTCGGGACACATTCCCGGCGCCGTGCAGATCGACTGGACCACGGATCTGAACGATCCACTCACGCGCGACTACATCGACGCCGGCGCGTTCGCCGCGCTGATGGCGCGCTCGGGGATCACGCCGGACACGACGGTCGTGCTGTATGGCGATCGCAACAACTGGTGGGCGTGCTACGCGTTCTGGGTGTTCCAGTTGTTCGGCCACGCCAACGCGCGGATCCTCGACGGCGGACGGCTCAAGTGGGAGAAGGAAGGGCGTACGCTCACGCGCGCGGTGCCCGCACACGCGCCCACGGCGTATCCGGTGCCGTCGGCGCGCCAGGACGGGGCGCACCGGGCCTTCAGGGATCAGGTGCTGCGGCACAGCGAGGCCGGCGGGCAGCTTGTCGACGTGCGATCGCCCGACGAGTACACGGGCGCGAAGCTGCACATGCCGGAGTATCCGCAGGAAGGCGCGATGCGTGGCGGCCACATCCCCGGCGCGAAGAGCGTCCCGTGGGCCCGCGCGATCAATCCCGATGACGGAACCTTCAGGACGGCCGAAGAACTGAAGGCGATCTATCTCGGCGAGAAGCATCTCGATCCGTCGAAGGAGACCATCGCCTACTGCCGCATCGGCGAACGTAGCAGCCACACGTGGTTCACGCTGAAGTACCTCCTCGGCTTCGACAACATCAGGAACTACGACGGCAGCTGGACCGAGTGGGGCAATCTCGTCGGCGTGCCCGTGGCAAAGGGACCCGAGAGCGCATGACCAGCGCGGAGAAGCTGCAGGACCTCCAGGAGACGCTGGACATGTTTGCCGACCCGTCCGGCAGGGCCGAACTGCTGATCGGGTTCTCGGACACGTTCCGCGAAGTGCCGACGGATGTGGCCACGCGGCCGTTCCCGAAGAGTCACCAGGTGCCGCAGTGCGAGTCCGAAGCGTACGTGTGGGCTGACGTATCGCCTGCCGGCACGCTGCAGTTGCACTTTGCCGTGGAGAACCCGAGCGGCGTGTCGGCGCGGGCGCTGGCCGTGATTCTCGACTCGGTCTATTCCGGCCAGCCCGCCGAAGACATCCTCACCCTCGACGCCGACATCGTCGAACGCGTGTTCCGCCAGAACATCTCGATGGGCAAGGGCCTGGGCCTGAAGTCGATGGTCCTCGCCGCGCAGGCCCTCACCCGCGACGCCCTCAAGCGCCGGACATCCTGATGAAGTGAACGGGCCTTGGCCGTTCGGCACCCCGTTCGCGCCAACCACTTGTGGCACCATGAGCGGGTGAACTCTCTCCAACCGGACTCTCCGATCCCTGCGGGCGCCGCCGATGGTGCGCGGTTGACCGCCGCGCAGGAGGCCTGGGTCCGTCACAGCGAGTCCCTCTGGCGCAAGGCGCACGCCATCGTCGCGAAAGAGCCGACTCTCGATGTCGGCGATGTGTACCATGCTCTCCGTTCCCTGGAGCTGACGCCCGCCGAGCGGCTCCGACGTGGCCTGAGCCGTGTTCGACCTCGTTCTCACCGACGCTGAACGCACACTGCTCGAGTCGCTCGACGCGCTCGGCGTGCGCTTCCTGGTGATCGGGATGGGCGCCGCGCTCATCGAGGGCGCTCCCGTCACCACGCAAGACATCGACCTGTGGATGGGCCCACTCGACGAAGGTCGCCTGCACGAAGCCGCGCAGCGGGCCGGCGGATTCTATTCGGCAGGCTTCGGTCTGCAGCCACCGATGCTCGGTGGTGAAGGATTGGATCGCATCGACCTGGTGTTGACGGCGTCAGGGCTCGAGTCCTTCGACAACGAGTACGCACGCGCACGCGTATATGAACTGGATGGCGTACGCGTCACCGTTCTCCCTCTCGAGCGCGTCATCGCCAGCAAGCTGGCGGCGAACCGCACCAAGGACACGGCGCAGATGCCGATGCTCCTGGCGACGCTGGCGGCCAGGGCCTCGAAAGGGTGAGGGTGGTGGTGCTACGCTCTCGCCATGCCATCAGTCGCGTTGAAGTACCAGATGGGCGCGGTGCTGGGCATGGCCATCATCCTGGCCGTGCCTCACCTCGCGGCCGCGCAAACGACCTCGTCGACCGCTGACGCCGCAGGTCCGGGCAGAGGCGCGCGCTCGGTGCCCAACGACGATCCGTTCCCGAGCACCTACACGGTGCCCGCGTCCGCGCCGTTCGCGATCCGCAACGCGACGATCCTGACGGCTGCGGGTCCCATCATCCGCAACGGCACGATCCTCGTGCGCGATGGCAAGGTCGCCGCCGTCGGCGCGTCCGTGACCATCCCGGCCGGCGTGCAGGTCATCGATGCCGGAGGGAAGTACGTCACGCCCGGCATCATCGACGACCACTCGCACCTCGGCGTGTACGCGGCACCTGGCGTCCAGGCGCACTCGGACGGCAACGAGATGACAAAGCCCAACACCGCCGAGGTGTGGGCCGAGCACTCGGTATGGCCGCAGGATCCGCAGTTCCCGCTCAACCTCGCCGGCGGCGTCACCACACTGCAGGTGTTGCCCGGGTCGGCGAACCTCTTCGGCGGCCGCGGCGTGGTGCTCAAGGTGGTGCCCGCGCGCACCGTGCAGGAGATGAAGTTCCCCGGCGCGAAGTACGGCCTCAAGATGGCGTGCGGCGAGAACCCGAAGCGCGTATACGCGTCGCGCGGTCCGGCCACGCGCATGGGCAACGTCGCCGGCTACCGCGCGGCGTGGATCCAGGCCGAGGGCTATCGACGCAAGTGGGACAAGTGGAACGCCGAGCAGAAGGGCGACGCGCCGACGCGCGACCTCGGGCTCGAGACGCTGGCCGAAGTGCTGCGCGGCAACATCCTCGTGCACAACCACTGCTACCGCGCCGACGAGATGAGCCAGATGCTCGACATCGCGAAGGAGTTCGGGTACGACATCCGTTCGTTCCACCACGTGGTCGAGGGATACAAGATCGCCGACCTGCTCGCCGCGCGCGGCGTGGCGGCGTCTGTGTGGGCCGACTGGGGCGGCTTCAAGCTCGAAGCGCTCGACGGCATCAAGGCCAATCCGGCCATCCTGCACGGCGCCGGCGCGCGCACCATCATCCATTCCGACAGCGCGTCAGACTCGCAGCGCCTGCCGCAGGAGGCCGCCAAGGCCGTGGCTGCCGGACGGAAGATTGGCATCAACATTTCGCCGGAAGACGCCATCAAGTGGGTGACGATCAATCCGGCGTGGGCACTCGGCCTCGACGACCGCATCGGCTCGCTCGAGCCCGGCAAGAACGCCGACATCGTCCTGTGGTCCGGCGATCCGTTCAGCGTCTACTCGCGGACCGAGAAGGTGTGGATCGACGGCGCGCTGCGCTTCGATCGCCAGGATCCCGCCACCCGCTGGCGGACCGACTTCGAGCTGGGCTTCATCCCCACGACGGAGGGTCGCTGACATGCGCACGATCGCTTACGCATTCACGGCGCTCGCGCTCGCGCTCGCCGCGTCCGCCGCGGCTCAGCCCGTCGCCATCGTCGGCGCGAAGGTGCACACCGTCAGCGGTGCCGTCATCGAGAACGCCACGGTCGTCATCACCGGCGACACGATCACGGCTGTCGGCGCCGGCGTGCGCGCACCGGCTGGCGCGCGCGTGATCGACGGCAAGGGCAAGTGGGTCACGCCGGGCCTCATCAACAGCGCGGCGGCGCTCGGCCTGACAGAAGTCGGCTCGCTGCAGGACACCAACGACGCGTCGGCGCGCGGCGATCGGGGCGTGGCCGCGACGTTCAAGCCCTGGGAGGCGATCAATCCGGATTCCGTGCTCTGGGCTCCCACGCGAAACGAGGGCGTCACGTCGGTCGTCGAAGTGCCGTCGGGCGGTGTCGTCTCGGGACAGGCCGCCGTTGTCGACACGGCGGGCACCACGGTCGAGGAACTCCTGCGCAAGGCGCCGGTGGCCTTCGTGCTGAACTTCGGCGCGACCGGCGGTGGCGGCGGTGGTGGTGCTGGTGGCGCCTCGCAGGGGCCGACGTCGCGTGCCGAGGCCCTCGACGCCATCCGGGCGCTGCTCACGGAGGCAAAGACCTTCCCGTCGCGCAAGGGGGCATACGAGGCCGGGAACACGCGGGCGCTGGTCACCGGCGGCGCGCAACTCGAGGCGCTGCAGCCTGTCGTGTCCGGCACTGCGCTGGTCCTCGTGAACGTCGACCGCGCGGCCGACATCCGCCTCGTGCTCGGGCTCGCGAAGGAGTTCGGGTTGAAGATCGCCATCGCTGGCGGTGCCGAGGCGTGGAAGGTGGCCTCCGAGCTCGCGGCAGCGAAGGTGCCCGTCGTCACGGGCGCGCTCGACAACCTGCCGGCGGACTTCTCGAGCCTTGGCGCAACCCAGGAGAACGCCGCGCTGCTGCGCAAGGCGGGCGTCCCCGTGATCCTCACGGCTGGCACGCGCGAGACGTTCAACGTCCGCAAGATCCGTCAGCATGCCGGCAACGCCGTGGCGTACGGCCTGCCGTGGGCCGAGGCGCTGCGGGCCGTGACGCTCACGCCGGCGGAGGTCTTCGGCGTGGCCGATCAGATCGGCTCGATCGCCGAGGGCAAGGTGGCCAACCTCGTGGTGTGGAGCGGCGATCCGTTCGAGTTCGCCACAGACGCCGAGCACGTGTTCGTGAAGGGCAGGGAAGTGCAGGGCCCGTCGCGGCAGGATCAGCTCGCCGAGCGGTACAAGACAGGCAAGCGCGGGAAGTAAGACGTGACGAAGGGGCTGAACATGGTGTGGAGGCATCGCGGTTCGCCTGAGGGCGCGGGTCCTGTCGCCGGACAGCCCCACCCATCCTCCTCGCCAACAGCCCTTGTACGGGGGAGGCTCGTCGGCCCGGGCGGGGCGGCCCCGTCCGGCGCCACCCGCGCCGTGATGCGATGACGTGTGAGCCACTTCTGCGATTCTGCAACTTTGCGGTTCTCGCCGTCGTCGTCGTGGCGGCGACGCGCGGAATCGACGCGCGGCAACCCACCGTGCCCGTCGTCTCGGCGCGGCCGAACATCGTGCTGATCGTCACCGACGATCAGGCGGCATGGAGCGTCGGCGCGTACGGCAACGCCGACGCCCGCACGCCGAACATGGATCGCCTTGCGCGTGAGGGCGTGCGCTTCGCCAACGCCTTCACGCCGTCGCCCGTGTGCTCACCCAGCCGCGCGACGATGATCTCGGGGCGGTATGGGACCGAGGTCGGCATCACCGACTGGATCTCGCCGGCCGAGAACGCCGACGGTGCCGGACTTCCCGAAGAGCTCACCACATGGCCCGAAGCGCTCCAGCGCGCAGGCTATCGGACGGGGCTCGTCGGCAAGTGGCATCTCGGCACGCAGCCGCGGTTCCACCCGACGCGTCACGGCTACGGGCACTTCATGGGGTTCCTCGAAGGCGGTGCCGCGCCGATGAACCCACGCCTCGAAGTGGATGGCGTGGTGCGCGAGGTGCCCGGCGCGGAGCCCGACGTCATCACCGACGCCGCGCTTGCGTTCCTCGCCCGCGAACGCGCCAACCCCTTCGCGCTCTCGGTCCACTACCGCGCGCCGCACACGCCGTACGGGCCCGTGCCCGAGCAGGACATGGCGCCCTTCCGCGATGCCGCCGTCACGATCCCGGTCTTTCCCGGACTCGATCAGGCGCAGGTGCGCCAGTGGACGCGCGAGTACTACGCCAGCGTCCACTCGATCGATCGCAACATCGGCCGGTTGATGAGCGCACTCCGCGAGCACGGACTCGACGATCGCACCATCGTGCTGTTCACGAGCGACCACGGCTACAACATCGGGCACCACGGCCTGCACACCAAGGGCAACGGCACGTGGATCGCCGGCGGCATCAACGGCCCGACGATGCCGAACATGTTCGATACGTCGTTGCGCCCACCGCTGATCGTGCGAGGGGCTGGCGTGCGCGGCGGACGGACCGTCGACGAGATGGTCTCGTTCGTCGATCTGTACCCGACGCTGCTCGCGATGGCCGGCGTGCCGATGCCGGCTGACGCACCGCGCCACGGCCTCGACATCACGCCGCTCCTGCGTGGAGACGAGACGCCGCTGGCGCGCGACGCCATCTACGGGCAGTACGACATCCACCACTACGCGATCGCGCACCTGCGCATGATCCGCGAAACGGGCTGGAAGCTGGTGCGCTCGTATGGCACCACAACGAAGGATCGGTTGTTCGATCTTCGCGCCGATCCCGACGAACTGAAGAACCTCTGGAACGCCCCCGAACATCGCGAGCGCCGCCGCGCGATGGAACAGCGCCTCCGCGCCTGGATGCAGTCGATCGGCGACCCGATCGCGAAGAAGAGCGGCCTGTTGTACCAGGCCGCTCAGTAGAACTATCTGAGGTTCGCCACGAGGAAGGCCCACTTGTCCGCGGCTTCCTCGATCTGCTTGCTCGTGGGCTTGCCGGCGCCGTGGCCGGCCTTGGTCTCGATGCGGATCAGCACCGGCGCGGGCCCCTTGTGCGCGGCCTGGAGCGCGGCGGCGAACTTGAAGCTGTGCGCTGGCACCACGCGGTCGTCATGGTCGGCCGTCGTGACCATCGTCGCGGGATAGGCCGTGCCCGGCTTCAGGTTGTGCAGCGGCGAGTACTTGTAGAGGACGTCGAAGCCTTCCTTGGTCTCGGAGCTACCGTAGTCGGACTTCCACGCCCAGCCGATCGTGAACTTGTGGAAGCGCAGCATGTCCATGACGCCGACGGCCGGCAGCGCCGCGCCGAAGAGCGCCGGCCGCTGCGTCATCACCGCGCCGACGAGCAGTCCGCCGTTGCTGCCGCCGCCGATGGCAAGCTTCGACGACGAGGTGTACCTCTCCGCGATCAGGTATTCGGCCGCCGCGATGAAGTCGTCGAACACGTTCTGCTTGTTGGCGAGACGCCCCGCGTCATGCCATGCCTTGCCGTACTCGCCGCCACCGCGAAGGTTGGCCACCGCGTACACGCCGCCCATCTCCATCCACGCCAGGTTCGCGGGTGAGAATCGCGGCGTCTCCGAGAGGCTGAAGCCGCCGTAGCCGTACAGGTACGCCGGGTTCCCGCCGTCCTTGCGCAGGCCTTTCCTGTGCGTGATGAACATCGGCACTTTCGTGCCGTCCTTCGACGCATAGAAGACCTGCGTGGTTTCGTAGTCGGCGGGATCGAACGCGACGGTCGGCTGCTTGAACACCGCGCTGCGCCCGGACGCCACGTCGAGCCTGTAGATCGCGGTCGGATACGCGAACGACGCGAAGGCAAAGAAGCCTTCGGCCTGCTCACGCCGCCCGGTGAAGCTCGCGGCGCCGATCGTCGGCAGCGCCACGTCGTGCGCCAGCGTGCCGTCGAGGCCGTACACGCGCAGGGCGCTGCGGGCGTCGATCTGCCACGTCGCCACGAACCGATCCGCCGCCATCGTGACGTCAGACAGCACGTCCTGGCGCGGTCCTTCCGCGATCACCGTCTTCCAGGCCGACGGCGCCGCCTGGCCGAGCGTGATGGCCACGAGCCGCTTGCGTGGCGCGCCCTGATCGGTGAGCGCGTAGAACAGGGGGCCGTCGTTGCCGACGATCGCGTAAGACGCGTCGAACGCATCGAGGAACGGTTCGACGGTGCTGTCGCCGCGCGAGAGGTCCTTCACGAACACGCGGTTCTTCGGCTCCGTGCCTTCGCTCTGATAGATCAGCAGAAACCGGCCATCGTCAGTGACATCGGCGCCGAACATCCAGTCGGGCTTGTCGGGACGCGCGTAGGCGAGCGTGTCGGCGTCCTGCGACGTGCCGATCCTGTGGAACCAGACCTTCTGGTTCCTGTTGACGCCCGTGAGCGCTTCGCCGGGTTTCGGCGCGTCGTAGCGGCTGTAGTAGAACCCCGACCCGTCCTTCAGCCACGCCGCACCGGAGAACTTGGACCAGCGGATCTCGTCCGGCAGATCGGTCCCCGCGGCAACGTCGCGCACCTTCCAGCGGATCCAGTCGGATCCGCTCTCCGAAAGCGAGTACGCCATGTAGCGCCCGTCGTCGGAGACGCTCGTGGAGCCGACAGCAACGGTGCCATCGGCAGACAGGGCATTGGGGTCGAGCAGCACCTCGGGTGTCGCTTCAAGCGTGCGGGCCCTGTAATAGACCGCCTGGTTCTGCAGGCCGTCGTTGCGCGTGTAGACGTAGAACGACCCTCGCTTGCGCGGCAGGCCGTAGCGCTCGTAGTTCCAGAGCGTGGTCAGGCGCGCGCGGATCGTCTCGCGCTGCGGGATTTTCTCGAGATAGCCGAACGTGACGGCGTTCTGCGCCTCGACCCACGCCCTGGTGTCCGCGGCGTTGTCGTCCTCCAGCCAGCGGTACGGGTCGGTCACCTTCGTGCCGAAGTAGTCGTCCACCTGGTCGACGGTCTTGGTGACGGGATACGCTGAGGGTGCCGGCGGCAGGGTGTTCTGGGCCACGGCGGCGGTCGCGCCGGCGGCGACGAGCGAGACGGTCATGGTGATGATTGGGAGTGCGCGCATTGCGGTCTGCCTCCGATCTCCCTTGATAGCACATCCGCCGCCGTGTAGCCTTCACGCGACGGGCGGGTGCCCGTGCCTCTCCCAGGAGCTGCTCGTGTCTTCCAACATGTCGTCCTTGTGTTCGGCGATCTTCCCCGCGCTTGCCATGGTCCTTGCCAGTACGTCGATTGCATCCGCCCAGCCCGCGTCCAGTGAGAAGTTGAGCATCATCATGTTCGGGGCGCACCCCGACGACTGCGACATCCGATCGGCGGGGACGGCGGCCAAGTGGGTGGCGGCCGGCCATCGCGTGCGGTTCGTGTCGGTGACCAACGGCGATGCCGGCCACCACGAGATGGGCGGCGGCATGCTGGCGATGCGCCGGCGCGCCGAGACGCAGGAAGTGGCCAAGCGGCTCGGCATCGAGTACGTCGTGCTCGACAACCACGATGGCGAGCTGACGCCCACGCTGAACGTGCGGCAGCAGATCATCGCGCAGATCCGCGAGGTGAACGCGGATCTGGTGCTCGGTCCGCGGCCGAACGACTACCACCCTGACCATCGCTACACGGGCGTGCTGCTCGGCGACGCGGCGTTCATGGTGACGGTGCCCAACGTGCGGCCCGACGTGCCGTCGCTCCGCAAGAATCCCGTGTTCCTCTACTACCAGGATCACTTCCAGAAGCCGAACGTCTTCACGCCCGACATCGTCGTCGACATCAGCGACACGTACGAGAAGAAGATCGACGCGCTCGACGCGCACGTCTCGCAGTTCTACGAGTGGCTCCCGTGGCTCGACGGCAAGCTCGACGAGGTGCCCAAGGATCCGAAGGCGCGCCGCGAGTGGCTGAAGAAGGCCCGCTTCTCGACGATCACGCCGGCCGTACGCGCCGCGCTCGAGAAGACGTACGGCGTCGGCGTCGCGGCGAAGATCCAGCAGGCCGAAGCCTTCGAAATCTGCGAGTACGGCCGCCGCCCGAACGCCGCGGAGATCAAGCGCCTGTTCCCGTTCCTGCCGTAAGGGCGCTGGAACGCCGGCGTGGCGGCACCGGAACACTGCCGTCACGTCGCCCCTGCACGTGCGACCGGTTGCCCGTTGCCCGTGCCGTCCCTATCCGTGGATCGTGGCTTCGGCCAGGAGCTTCTTGAGGCGGTTGTCGGGGCCGCGGCTGGCCATCAGGCGGGTGCCGTCGCGGAGGATGACGGCGTATTCGCCGTGGAAGAGCGGCTGGAGTTCGCGGATGCGGTCGGCATTCACGATGGTGGAGCGGTGGATGCGGATGAACTGGGAGGCGTCGAGCACCGATTCCATCCCCTTCATCGTCTCGCGCAGGAGGTGCGACTGCGGACCCATGTGCAGCCGCACGTAGTTGCCCTCGGCTTCGATCCAGTCGATGTCGTCCACCTTCACGAAGAACACGCGGCCCGACGACTTGACGACGATGCGTTGCTTCTCGCGCTGTTCGGCGGTGAACGTCGCGACGAGTGAGCGGAGGCGATCGGTGTCCACGCCATCGGTTTCGCCGCGCTTCGCGATGGCGGCGCGTGCGCGTTCGAGCGCCTGCGAGAAACGCTCCGCGTTGAACGGCTTGAGAACGTAGTCGAGCGCGTGGACCTCGAAGGCACGAAGGGCGTACTGATCGTAGGCCGTGACAAAGACCACGTACGGGAGCGTCTCGCCTTCGAGCGCGCGCAGCACGCCGAAACCGTCGACGCCCGGAATCTGGACGTCGAGGAACACGAGGTCCGGCCTGTCCTGGCGGATCGCGTCGATGGCCTGCTGGCCGTCGCCCAGCTCCCCGACCACGACCACATCGTCGTGCGTCCCGAGCATCATCCTGACGCGCTCACGGGCGAGCGGCTCGTCGTCCACGATGAGGGTACGGAGCGTCGTCATGCGGAGACTCCTTCGGCGGTCACGGTGAGCACGGCGGTGTCGCCGATCGGCAGGCGGAGCCGGACCATCGCGCCGCCGTCGGGGTGATTCGAGAGCGTGAGGGACGCGCCAGGACCGTACAACTCGCGCAGGCGTTCCCGTGTGTTGCGCAGGCCGATCCCGCGCACCGGCAGGCCTTCAGGACCCAGCCTGAATCCGGGTCCATCGTCGCGCACCGCCAGGTCGAGCCAGTGCCCCGCTCGCCGCGCCGTCACTTCGATCCGGCCGCACTCCGGCCGCATGGCGAGGCCGTGCTTGATGGCGTTCTCGGCAATCGGCTGCAGCACTTGATTAGGTACGAGAACCTGCAGCAGGTGTTCCGGCACGTCGACCTCCACCTTGAGCCTGTCCTGGAAGCGCGTGCGCTGGATGTCGAGATAGCGGCTCAGGACCTCCACTTCCTGGCCGAGCCGCACCTCCTGCACGCCGATCGAATCGAGCGAATGCCTGAGGAGATCGCTGAGTTGCGTGATCATCTCGTCTGCCGCGCGCGGGTCGCGGTGCACGAGCGTGGAGATCGCGTTGAGCGTGTTGAAGAGGAAGTGCGGATGGAGCTGGCCCTTGAGCACTTCGAGCTGCGCGCGCGCGAGACGGGCTTCGAGTTGCGACGCGCGGAGCGCGCGATCGACGAAGCGCTTGTAGTAGTGCCACGCCTGGTGGATGGCGACGAGCACCCAGTACGACTGGAACGCGAGATAGAACTGCGACACAAGCAGCCACGTGAACGGCAGCGGCTCGGGGTCGATGATGGGGATGTGACTGGCGGCCCAGCGGCACCCGGCATACGCGACGCAGACGAGGAGCGAGACGAGCAGGTGCGCGCCGAGCGACCGCCGCCAGTTGCCGGGCTCCAGCGGGAAGCGCCGCGCCGTCGCGAAGATGACGGGCGCCAGGATCAGGAAGGGCAGCCACGTGGCGAAGCCCGAGAAGACGATCTCGATCAGGGGCAGATCGATGCCGCGCATCCGGTACTGCAGCTCGAGCTGCGGCATCGTGACCAGGCTGAGGGTCACGAGCACCACGGCCAGCGTCAGCCAGCCGCGGCGTTCGATGGCGTCTGTATGAGAGGCGTTCGGCATGCGCAACGTGTCCACGACCGCCGACCGCAGGCCGCTGAGCCTGAAGGCGCCGGTGTCTGTCGACGGCGGAGACGATGAGGGGGGCACCCTGCCGTCCTATCCCGCCGAAGGGCTGGAGCTCAAGCGCTCGGGGACGAGTCGAGACATACATGTGACGAAAAGGATGACGAAGCCGTTCGGAAATCGTTCGCCCCCCGGTCAGGGCGTGTTCTGGTACCCTGCGTGAAGCCCATGGCCGACCACGCAAACCCAGACGACCAGTACGAAGTGCTCGGAGAGTCAGGGGACTGCTCCGTCTACCGGTGCGAGCATGGGTGTCTCCACCTGCAGATCGGCGATCTCAATCTTCGCATCGAGGACGACAGATTCGCCGACCTGGCCGAAGCCGTGGCGGCCGCCACCCAGGCATCTCCCACGCTGCTCCGCTGGGTGCACGCCGCCAACAACGGGCAGGCGCATTAGTCTGTCGGCACCGGGCAACAGGCAACCGGTCAGTCGCGTCTGCCCGTATGAGTGCTTTTCGCGCCGAGGACGGGTGGAGCTGTCCGGCGACAGGACCCGGCCGCCAGATCCCACCGCCGCTTCGACTGGACAGGTCGCGCGCTTTTCGGGTCTGATCGTCGCGCGATGGAACGTCAGTATCACCAGTGGTTCTCGTCCCGCCTGGGGTTCGACATGGGTCTGGTCTCCTACGGGCACTACGGCACGCCGCTGCTTGCGTTCCCCACGAGCGGGGGCGACGAGTGGGAGATGCAGGGCCAGTCCATGATCCGCACGCTCTCGCCCTACATCGAGCAGGGGCGGATCAAGGTCTACTGCGTGCGGTCGGTGAGCGAGTCGTCCTTCTACAACAAGCAGGCGCACCCGTACCACCGGAGCTGGATGCAGAAGCAGTACGACGAGTACATCAGGTGGGAGGTCGTGCCGTTCATCCACGACCACTGCAAGGGGCTGCCACCCATCGCCGTCATGGGCGCCTCGCTCGGTGCGTACCACGCGGCCAACAGCGCCTTCAAGCACCCCGATACGTTCAAATGGTGCTTCGCGATGTCGGGCGTCTACGACATGCGCCGGTTCATGGACGGCCTGTACGACGACAACTTCTACTTCAACAATCCGATCGATTACCTGGGTGCGATCACCGATCCCGGGTTCTACGAGCAGATCGCCTCGTCGCACATCCACCTGGCCACGGGCACGGGCGCGTGGGAGCACCCGGAAGAGACATACCGCTTCGCCGCCGTCCTGCGCCGTCGCAACATCCCGCACCACCTCGACGACTGGGGTGCCCAGGGCGGCCACGACTGGCCGTACTGGCATCACATGATGTGGGAATACGTCGGGAGCAATTTCTGATCTGACGAAGGGGCGTTGTAGTGTCGCCCCTACGCGCGATCGCGGCGACGTTCAGCCACTCTGAAGACCGGGACCTGGCCACCGCCGCTCGTCACGTTCGCGAGGCCTGATGCGCTGAGGCGCGTGAGGAAGCCGGCGACCTTGCCGCGGAAGATGTAGGGTGCGCAGTCGACGAGCATGTCTCGCGTCGTGACGCGGTGCGGGTTCGACTCGACGATCGGGAACGGCTCGCGACGGATCGGAATGCGCTCCTGCACGATCCACGTGCCTGGCGGCGCCGTCAGCGCCGTCTGGAGCGCCCGCTCCCACGCACTCGCATCGGTCTCCCACCCGAGCATCACGCCGTGCCCGCCGAAGTCGTCGGTCGGCTTGAGCACCAGACGATCGCGCCCGTCGCGAGCGAAGGCGACCAGGTCCACGTCGCGTCCGTCGCTCGTGCGCGTGCGCCGCTCGGCCACCACGCGCGTCCACGGCACGTGCGCGCGGATCACGCCCTGCTCCTCGGTGGAGAAGCGCGCCGCGTGCGTCTCGTCGGTGAGCACCGCGAAGAACGACTTCTTGTGCGGGATCTTGCAGCGCAGCGTGTTGGCCATGCACACGAGGCCATCGCGATAGGCCTGCATCAGCACGCGCGTGTCGTCGGGCCGCGCCACGATGTCGTTGACGAGCGCGCGCCGGTACACGATGTCGATCGGCTGGCCCTGCGCCACGAGCCGTCCGCCGGCGATCTCCAGATCGCGTGGGTCGGCCACCACCGTCGGGATGCCGCGACGCGTGAAGTGATCAGCGAGGATCTCGAACTCGCTCCACGTGGGCACGCCGCGGAAGTCTGTGATGAGGATCCGTGGCGGCGATGCGCTGCCGCCCCAGTCCTTGTAACTTGCAAACAGCGCCGCGAGCAGCGCGTCCATCAACGCGTACGGTTCGGCGGCGAAGTGCTCGCGGAAGCGCGCCATGATCGGCAGGTCCGCGAACACTTCGGCGAGGACCTCCGTGTAACCGAGACCGGCGGGGGACTCCGCGTTGTACTCGGCGAACATCAGCGAATCCGGCAGCAGGAACGAGTCGAGCCGGCTCGCCGTGCTCGCGTACGCGTAGCCGGGATCGATCGCCACGAGCGCGCGCTCGGCGTCGGTCAGGCCGAACTCCGCGAGCAGCGCCTCGTCTGCCATCGCGTCGCCGATGATCCGCTCGCCGATGCGCGCGATGGACTCGCACGCAATCCGCTGCCGCGCCTCGTCGGCCGCGTCCATGAAGAGCGGGCGGAGGAACGGACAACTGAGGCGCCCTCCGAACACGAGCCGCGCGTCGTGCATGCGCTCGGCATGCGCTTCCCACCACCCCTGGGACAACTCCCCGCCCTCGCCGAGCAGGGCCATCCATGTCTGCAGCGGATCGGCCATCGGAATTTCAGACGTTCACGATGAGGCCGGATTGCCGATGAACCCCGAGGCCGAGCCGAGGCCGAGCATCTGTTCCCACTTGGGGAACATGTTGCTCTGGTGGCCGTTGAGGGCACGGTCGATGCAGAGGCGGGCCATCTTGTCGACGACCATCTCGAAGTAGAACGGCGTGATCCGATCGCGTTCGAAGTCGGGGGCCGGGTTCAGGAAGTCGATCGCATACGGCACGCCGTCCTGGATCCCGAACTCGATCGTGTTCATCTCGTAGCCGAGCGCCTCGTTGATCGTCTGCGCGTCCTTCACCACGCGCGCGCCGAGTTCGGCCGAGAGGTAGTCGTGCTGGATCAGGTACTGCCGTGCGTGCGGGTCGTACACCACGGGCACGATGTCGTGCTTGCCGAACGTGAAGCAACGCACGTACTTGTCGAAGTGCACGAACTGCTGGAGCGTCATGCAGTACGGCGCGGTGCCGTCGTAGGCCGCGAGCAGTTCCTCGCGCGAGTGCACCTTGTACACGTGCTTCCAGCCGCCGCCCGAGAACGGCTTCAGGATCGCCGGCCGCCCCGTGTAATCGAGCCAGCCGTCCCAGTCGAGCGGATAGCCCATGTTGCGCAGCGACGCGGGCTGGATGTCCACGTCCTGCGGGTAGGCCTTCTGCGGCAGCAGCACCGTGCGCGGAATCGCGACGCCGAGACGCGCCATCAGCGAGTAGTTGAAGAACTTGTCGTCGGCCGTCCACCAGAACGGGTTGTTGATCACGTACGTGCCGTTGAGCACGGCCAGCTTCAGGAAGCCGCGGTAGTACTCCACCTCGTGCGAGATGCGATCGACGATCACCTTGTAGCGCTGCGGCTCGTCCATCGGCGATCCGCTGAGCGTGACGTACTCCGCGGTGATGCCATGAGGCTGTCCGAGCTGGTTCACCCTGTCGATGAACGCCGGAGGAAAGCTGTACTCGCGACCGACGAGCAACCCGATCTTCATACGTTGATCTCCCGAGAAAACGGCGCAGTCTACCACGCAAGGGCAGGCCGGCCACCGGTCACCGGGCACCGGATCGCCGGAATGCCGGGCACCGATCGCGGCTCAGCGCGTGTAGAGGCTCGATTGTATGGGATGCGAGCCGGACGGCCCGAGAGGCTGACGAAGAGACCCCAGCGGTCCGGCATCCCGGCCTCGGCGGCGGCTGACGGTCGGGCCCTCCCTCCCTCGCGCCAGCCACACAGCCGATGCCGGGACGCCGTCCACTGGGCGACCCTTCATGGAAAGGAGAACGACGGCGAGACGAAAACCGAACACCCAGCCCATCGGGGCGGTCGCCCACAAAGGGTGCCCCTGCACCTGCAGTCGCGGCGCGGGGTAGGGCCGGCTCGGCGAGCCCGGCCGATGTGATCCGGTTGCCGGTTTGCCGGTTGCCCGTTGCCGGTGCTCTACTACCCTGTGCCGATCGTCGCCAGGCCCCCCGTGGGGGCCCATTCTCCTGACCTGTTCGACAGTAGTCCCGACGCCATCGCCGCGCACCTCGCCGACGCGGCGCACTACCCCGGCGGTCACGCCGACGTGGTGGCCCGACCCCGCACCGAAGCCGACGTGGCGGCGGTGCTCGCCGACGGGCGCCCCGTGCTCGCCGTCGGGGCGCAGTCGTCGCTCACCGGCGGCGCCACGCCCGCGGGCGCCATCGTGCTCTCGACGCAGCGGCTGAACGGCGTCGAACCGGCGACAGACGGGCGCGTGCGCGTGGGTGCGGGAGTGGTCCTGGCCACGCTGCTCGACGATCTCGCGCGGCGTGACCTCGACTTCCCGCCGGTGCCCACGTTCCTCGGCGCCACCGTCGGCGGCATCGTGGCCACCAACGCCGCAGGCGCGGCGACGTTCAAGTACGGCACCACGCGCGAATGGGTGGACGGCCTCACCGTGGTGCTGGCGGGCGGCGACGTCATCGATCTGACGCGCGGCGAGCACACCCTCGACGCTTCGGGCACGTTCATCGTCGACGGTCCGGGCGGCAGACGCGTGGTTCCCGTCCCGACATACGTGATGCCGGACGTCGTCAAGCGATCCGCCGGCTATCACGCTGCGCCCGGCATGGACATCGTCGACCTGTTCATCGGCGCCGAGGGCACGCTCGGCGTCATCACGTCTGCCTGGCTCCGTGTGCAGCCCGCGCGTGCGGGCCTCTGCTACGTCCTCGTGCCCGTGTCCGACGAGACGCGCGCGCTGGCGCTCGTCGGCGATCTGCGCGAGCAGTCGCGCGAGACGTGGCGCACGCACGATCCGCAGGGCATCGACGTGGCCGCGATCGAACACATGGACATGCGCTCGCTGCAGATCCTGCGAGAGGACGGTGCAGACAGGAAGTACGAGGTCGACTGGCCGGCGTCGGCACGCCTGCTCTTGTTGATCCAGCTGGAACTGCCGGCGATCACGCAGGAAGAGGCGTACGAGCAGATCAGCAGTGCGCTCGACGATGCCGGTCCCGACACACCGCTCGCACGCTTCTGCCGCCTCCTCGATCGTCACGGCGTGCTGGACGATGCGGAGCTGGCGTTGCCGGGAGATCGGAAACGCGCGGAGCAGTTGCTCGGGGTGCGCGAGGCGGTGCCTGCCGGCGTGAACGCACGCGTCGGGCGCGCCAGGCGCGACGTCGACGATCGCATCGCCAAGACGGCGGCGGACATGGTGGTCCCCTTCGAGCGCTTCGCCGAGATGATGGACGTCTATCGCGACGGCTTCGCGCGACTCGGGCTCGATGCGGCCACGTGGGGACACGTTTCCGACGGCAACGTCCACCCGAACCTGCTGCCGCGGGACTACAAGGACGTCGAGGCAGGCAAGGCGCTGATTCTGGAATTCGGCGCGGCGGTGGCGCGTCTCGGCGGGTGTCCGCTGGCCGAGCACGGCGTGGGGCGGCATCCCGTCAAGCAGGCGTTGCTGCGCCAACTGTATGGCGACTCCGGCATCGAAGAGATGCGCGCCGTGAAGCGCGCCCTCGATCCGAAGAGCCAGCTCGCCCCCGGTGTGCTCTTCCCCTGACGCCAGCGCCAAGGGGTGAACCCCCAGGCCTCCATCCCGATCCAACGGCCGCCACTGGCATCCGGCGCCCCGATCCGTTACAAGGGGACTCGTGCACACCACACGAGTCCTCGCTGTCTCCGCCGCGGTTGCGGCTGCCCTGGCGCTGGCTGTCGGCTGCTCGCGGGTGTCTGCCCCCGCACCCGGCACCACATCGTCGGGCACACCCGCCGATGCGGCCACGTTCGTCGAGCGCGCCAACGCGACGCTCCTCGAGCAGGCCAACGCGCTCGGCCGCGCGCAGTGGGTGGCCGCCAACTTCATCACCGAAGACACCGAGCAGATCTCGGCCTCGTCGACGGCCGATTACGTCGCCACGTCGATGCGCCTGGCCAAGGAGGCCGCGCGCTTCGATGCCGATGCCGGCGGCAACGCGGACGTCGCGCGTCAGCTCCTGCTCCTGAAGCTCGCGGCAAGCCCGCTCCCCGCACCGGCAGACGATGCCCTCCAGAAAGAACTCACGCGCATCGTCGCCGGGATGGAGGCGACGTACGGACGCGGCTCCTACTGCCCGCCGGGCAAGCCGTGCGAGACCATCGACGGCCTGAGCCGCGTGATGGCCACCAGCCGCGATCCCAAGGCGCTGCTCGAGGCATGGGAAGGGTGGCATGCCATCGCCCCGCCGTTGAAGGCCCCGTACGAGCGGTTCGCGCAGCTCGGGAACCAGGGCGCGAAGGAGCTGGGGTTTGCCGATCTCGGCGCGTTCTGGCGCGCGGGCTACGACATGCCGCCCGACGACTTCGCGAAGGAAGTCGATCGCCTCTGGCTCCAGGTCAAGCCCCTGTATGCCCAGCTGCACGCGCACGTCCGCCGCCGGCTCGTGGCGCGCTACGGAGCGACGGTCGTGCCGCCGGACGGCCCGATTCCCGCGCACCTGCTCGGCAACATGTGGGCGCAGCAGTGGGGCAACATCTACGACCTCGTCGGGCCGCCGGGCCGCGCGCCCGCGTACGACCTCAGCGGCCTGCTGACGTCGAAGCGTACGGATGCACTCGGCATGGTCAGGTACGGCGAGGCCTTCTTCACGTCGCTCGGCTTCGCGCCGCTGCCCGGGACGTTCTGGAAGCGGTCGCTCTTCACGCGTCCGCGCGATCGCGACGTGGTGTGCCACGCCAGCGCGTGGGACGTCGACAACGTCGACGATCTCCGCATCAAGATGTGCATCGAGATCAATGGCGAGGACTTCGTCACCGTCCACCACGAGCTCGGGCACAACTTCTATCAGCGCGCCTACAACCAGCAGCCGTTCCTCTATCGCACGGGTGCCAACGACGGCTTCCACGAAGCCATCGGCGATGCCGTCGCGCTCTCGATCACGCCTGACTATCTCGTGAAGGTCGGCCTGCTTCCATCAGTCCCCCGCACGCAGGACGATGTGGAGTTCCTGTTGCGGATGGCGCTGGACAAGGTCGCGTTCCTGCCGTTCGGCCTGCTCGTCGATCAGTGGCGCTGGAAGGTCTTCAACGGCGAGGTGGCCCCGGCCGACTACAACGCCGCGTGGTGGAAGCTGCGCGAGCAGTACCAGGGCGTTGCCGCACCGCGTGCGCGTCCGGCCGACGCGTTCGATCCCGGCGCGAAGTACCACGTCCCGGCCAACACGCCGTACACGCGCTACTTCCTCGCGCACATCCTCCAGTTCCAGATGCACAGAGCGATGTGCAAGGCCGCCGGCCACACCGGCCCACTGCACACATGCTCGGTGTACGCCAACAAGGACGTCGGTGCGCGCCTGCAGAAGATGCTCGAGATGGGCGCCAGCAAGCCGTGGCCAGACGCGCTCGAAGCCCTGACCGGCGAACGCCAGATGGACGCGACGGCGATACTGGACTACTTCGCTCCGCTCAGCGACTGGCTGTCAAAGGAGAGCCTCTTCCGGGATCAGCGTGGGTAGAGGTCCAATCCCCCGCAATGGAAGTAGATCGCGGTGGTGAAGTGATCGGGGTTACGGAAGCCACCGGCCTTGCGCTTGATGCTCATGATCTTGCTGTTGAG